>JAWOGN010000094.1:0-16689 GCA_046496815.1 Desulfatiglandaceae bacterium | reverse complement strand
TTGGCCTCATATCCCATCACACGTTTCGCTCCCTCCTCCAACGCCTTTTGCATTCCTTCGATGACATACGGGGAGCCGATCTTTGTGCGATAAACGGTCTTGAACAATTTGCTCTTCTCCACGGCTGAGTTGCAGCTTACGGGCGTAACAACGGCATCGGCGTGCAGATAGTCGGAGCAAAGAATACCGGCCACATCTCCCCTCAGCCACTTGCCCGTTTCATCACTGATCAGGGGACGGTCGCCGTCACCGTCGGCGGATACCATCGCGTCAAAATGATGTTCGCTTGCCCATACTTTTGCCGCCCGCACATCTTCCGCCCGGATGGCCTCTGTATCCACAGGTATGAAGTTTTCAGAAAATCCAAGCGAGCGCACCTCCGCTCCCAGGCCCTCGAGGATCTTAGGCATCAGTTCGCGGCCCACGGATGAATGCTGATAAACACCGATGTTTTTCCCCTTTAGGCAGTCCCGTTTGAAAAAATCCAAATACCGGTTCACATATAAATCCACGGCTTCGTTATCGGGTGTGACCGGCTCTATTTCGGCCGTCAGCATTCCTTTGTCGTCGAACAGCTCATCGGCCAATTGTACAGTCTGGCGTTTCATCCCCGATTCATCATGTTTGAGGATTTCCCCCTCACGCTTGGTGTATTTGATCCCGTTGCGTGTTTCAGGAATGTGGCTCCCGGTGACCATCACTGTTGGGACATGTCTCACAAGACCGTAATAGGCCAAAGCCGGCGACGGGAGCCTCCCGCAGTTTAGAGGCGTGTAGCCCCTGTCGCCGATCGCTTTTGCAACCGCTTTCATGATTCGCTCCGTGCTTGGGCGCAAATCCCCCCCAATGCCTATGATGCCGCTGCCTTCCAGCCCGGCTGTGTCTTCGAGGTATTGAATAAACGCCGTTGTGTAAGCATAACAGACCGCATCGGTCATATCCGAAGCCGGTCCCCGAGCACCGCTTGTGCCGAATTCGACACCACTTCGGCGCATTAAATCAGCGATTTTGATATCTCTTTTGCCCATGAAGTGTGTCCCCCATTCAAACAATCCGAAGGTTCGCTAGACTTTGATCGGTCCGTCTTCCTTACCGATCCGTCTTCGCTCTTCGTCCCTAATTTCGCGCCGCAAAAGCTTCCCCACCTTGGATTTTGGGAGCATGTCTCTAAATTCGATGTACTGCGGCACTTTATAGGAGGCCAGCCTGTCCCGACACCATTTGGTCAACTCGGAACCACTCACACCCCTCACGTCCTCTTTGAGCACGACAATGGATTTTATGCGTTCCCCCACCGCATCATCGGGGACACCGACCACGCAGGCACCTATGACTGCAGGGTGGTCTTGAAGTACGGCCTCGATTTCAGAGCAGGACACCCGGTAACCCTTGTATTTGATGATGTCCGCACTCCTGTCTACGTAGTAAATCTGGCCGTCGTCGTCCATTTTCACAAAGTCGTTCATCCGGTACCAGGTTTTGCCGTCGATTTCTACGTAAGACTTGGCCGTCTCATCCGGCTTCTTCCAGTAACTCTTAGAGATGTATTCCGAGGTAACCAGCAATTCCCCGGGGGTTCCTACTGGAACGGTCTGAAGCGTGTCTGTGTCCACAATTCTGATCTGCCTGGAGGACAAGGGCAGACCGACGCTTCCAGGCACAGGAGCTTTATCCAGAGGAGTCATGGCCGTAAAACCGACCTCCGTGGCACCGTAAACCTGATATATGGGTATATTGAACTTTTCCTCCCAACGGTTGAACACTTCCAATGGAAGAACGTCTCCCCCGCTCCAGCAATACTTTAAAGAGCCCAAATCGAAGAAGCCGAGCCTATCATTTTCTAAGATCATTCGATACAAGGTGGGTGCGCCCAGAAACAGCGTTCCCTTGTATTTTTGGACGGCATGTAGGATCGGGTCCACCTGAGGAATCGGCATCAGGACGGCCGTGTTCCCTTTGGTGAACACCATCCCCAAGATTACGCCTTGAGCCATTTGATGGAAAAGAGGGTTCACCATGATAAAAACCTCTTTTCCATCGGAAATGAAGCCTTTTCCGAATGCGCTGATATCGTTGACAAAAGACACCATCCCCGTGTGCGTGAGGACGCAGCCCTTGGGAAAGCCTGTAGTCCCGCCGGTGTAAAGGATATAACAAAGTTGTTCGCGAGGATTCAGGTTGACTACCGGCGGGTTGGGTGCAGTCTTTTGGATCAAATATTTGAAAGAGTGCACGTTTGGGCCTTTCTGAACGACACCATTGGGAACTTTGTCTAAAAGAAACCCGACGACTCTTTTGTAGAACGGGAGTAGATCTACATAGGTCGTGACAATCACCCTTTTGAGACAAGTATCCGGAAAGACCTCCTGAATATATCTGAAGTTTGTATCCAAGCAGACGACCGTTTCTGCTTCGGAATCGTTTGTAAGATATTTTATTTCATGGGGCGTGTAAATGGGGGAGACGGGAACCGGAATTGCCCCGATACGCTGGGCGCCAAAGTAAGTGATAATAAATTGAGGACAATTGGGGATATACAGCATCACCTTGTCATTTTTTTGCACCCCCAATTCATGCAGCGCGGTGGCGAACCTGTCAATAAGTTCTTTCAGCTTTAGATAAGAAAATTTTTCTCCAAGATAGATAATCGCAGTTTTGTCCGGGTAAACTTCACAGGCCCTTTCAAATCCGCTGATCAACAGTTCGTCGTATTCGCCCACAGTCACTCCTCTCGGCTTGGTTTTTCGAGAAAACGTATGCGTGCTTTGAAAGAAATCATCGATGAAATGGGGGGGCCACGATAGTCATCCCCTCCGATATGGATGAGAGCGGGCTGGGGTTAGAGTCCAAAGTAGGCGGATTTTACATCGGGATTATCCATGAGCGCCTGACTGTTACCTTCCAATACCGCCCCCCCATTTTCCAGCACATACCCGTGATCGATAATCGGCAAAATGGGTCTGGCATATTGTTCGGAGATCAGCACGGTAATGCCAACCGACCGATTGATATCTTTAACCGCATCGGTCAGAACGTCTTCCATTACGGGGCTCAATCCCAAAAGTGGTTCGTCCAGCAACAGCAACTTGGGTTGAGCCATCAGCGCCCTCCCAATGGCAAGCATCTGCTGCTCTCCCCCGCTGAGGAACCCCCCCTCCCTGTTTTTTAAACGGATCAACGCGGGAAATATGTTGAAAACGTAGTCCATTGTTTTCTTTGCCTGGGCTCTGGTGGCCAAAATGCCTCCAATTTTCAGGTTTTCCAGCACACTGCTTTCCTGAAAGATTCGTCGCCTTTCAGGGCACAGAATAATCCCCTGCCTGGCACGGCTGCTGGGTTCCATGTCAATGACATCATTTCCATCGTACACGATACCGCCCAGTACGGTAATTCGTTCGCCCCCTCGCATTTGCTCTTTTTTCTTGAGGTCCAGGATGATTCCGGAAATGGTGTACATGAGGGTGGATTTTCCCGCACTGTTGGCACCGAATACCCCCGTAATTCGACCTTGCTGACAACTTAAACTGACGTTGTTGATGGCGATCGCGTTTTCATAGAAAACCATCAGTTCTCTGACGTCCAAAATGGGCATCACGGGGTCTCCCTGCCAAGGTAAGCTTTTTTGACATCCGGGTACTCCATGACGTCTTGGGGGACGCCTTCAGCGATCTTTCTGCCGAAATTCATCACCATAACTCGGTCGGTCAGTCTAAAAAGTTCCCTCAAGCGATGCTCGATCATGATGAGGGTTACACCTTCCATCTGGAGTCTTTCCAATAATGGAATCATGGAGGTTATCTCGGACATACTGAGTCCGGAAAAGATTTCATCGCAAATAATAACTTCCGGCTTCAGGGCGATACATCTTCCAAGCTCAAGGCGCTTCAGGTACCCCAGCGGAAGAGACCCCGCAGCTTTGTAAGGGACCCGGGCATCGCGCTCAAAGCCGATTTCCTCCAAGATGTCTATGGCGACTGCATCCATGTCCCCCAGCTTTCCTGCCCTGCCTTTTCGAACCCTGGGCGAATTCAACGGGATAATAAGATTTTTGTAAGCCGAAAGACTGTGATAAGGTCTCATGACCTGGAAGGTTCTCGTCAGCCCGAGATTGGCGATTTTGTGAGGTTGCGCACCCGTAATGTCACGCCCTTTAAATACGACTTTCCCGGCATCGGGTCGCAAAAAGCCTGTGGTGAGGTTAACCAGCGTGGTTTTCCCCGAACCGTTGGGGCCGATAATTCCGAGAATTTGCCCCTTGTTCAAGTTAAAGCTCACACCCAAAACGGCCTGAACACCGCCAAATGCTTTACTGATTCCAGTGACGCTGAGAACCGGTCCATTTTCCATGGTTACACGTCTTCCCAATGCTCAAATTGATGATATTTGCGCTGGAAATAAGTCAATAATCCCTCAGGCTTGTAGACGATAAATGCGATGAGTATGAAACAATATAAGACCACCCGGAGTTGCCCGAAACCTCGAAGTGCCTCGGAAAGCGGCGTTAAAGCAAACGCCCCCAGCACCGGACCCGCAAGGGTCCCCATGCCCCCCATGACGCATGCTGCAATGGGAAGTATGGAGAAGTCCATAGCGAAAAGCGATATGCCGAGCCAGCCGTAAAGGTGGCTGAGGTAGGCACCACCCAGAGACCCGATCAAGGCCGCTACGAACACAGCTCGAATCTTGTAGGCGGTTATGCTGATGCCGGAAGCCTTGACCGCCTGATCATTGTCTTTGATACCGCGGAGAATAAGCCCCATGTCCTCGGTGACCAACCTTCGGACGGCAAACAAGGCCAGGAGTACGATTCCGAGAATAAAATAGATTTCAAACCACGGGTTTGGCAAAGTATCCAGAGCACTGATTCCTTCCGTACCGCCAAACACATTTAGAGCAATAATGATGTAAACTGCGAACAGGGGAAACATGAAGCTGACAATGGCAAAATAGATGCCGCGCAAGCGAAGGGCGGGAATCAAAACAAGCGTGCTGAAAGCGGCGCCTCCCAGGGTCGCTATGGGGATGCAGAGGAGCGGGGGCAAGTTTAGGTGAGCATTTAGGAGCCCCGACACGTATCCTCCGGATCCAATGAATAGGGCGCCTCCAAGGCACACAAGGCCGACATACTCGGCCAGAAAGTCGAATCCAAGGGCCAGAAGTGCATAGATGCCCGCGGCGCACACCACCCGCTGCCAGTACAGATCCAAAAACAGGGGAAGCACAATCACTGCGAGGATCAAAACGGCCCTCGGCAGAATCAGATAGCTCATTTCCGCCCATGAAGACAAGGCGTAAAGGCCCTGACTCCGCACATGAATGCTTCTGTCAAGCCGTTTTTTGCGCCTTACCATATTTCCCAATGTTTATACCCGCTCCTCAAGTTCCTTCTGTTTTCCCAAGAGCCCTGAAGGTTTTAATAACAGTATCAGGATAATTGTTCCGACCAACACCACCGACTCCCACATGGCCCCGAATAGGACAGTGCTGATTTTCATGGCGAAACCGATTACAAAGGCTGCCAGAACGGCTCCTGCCCAGCTTCCGAGCCCACCAATAATACAGACCGCCAGCGCATAGATGAGCACCTTGTAACCGACTTCGGCTGTAATGTTCCCGAGGGGCAGAATCATCACTGCGGCCAGGCCTGCCAACGCCGATCCGATGGAAAGAGAAATCATTGCCGTTCGATCAGAATTGATTCCCAGCATCATGGCGGCCCGCTCATCCTGAGCGATGGCTCTGAGGGACAGACCCATCTTGGTATGATGAGTGAAAAGCCACAGAGATACCACCACCGCCAATCCGCCGGCAATGATGATGAGTCGCTGAAAGTCCACGAATACGCCGAATATATTGATTTTGCCTTCTATGAACGGAGGGAGCATGTAGAAGGGGCCGATAAAACCCTTGAAACCGGCAATTCCTTGCATGCGGAGACCCTCCAGAATAATCAAGCTTACGGCAAAGGAGGCGATTATCTCCGAGGTGGGCAAACCTCTGAGGCGGATGAGTACAAAACGGTAAATGATGAGACCGATTACCGCAGCGATCAGCAGTGACAGCAGAATGGCCAGCATATAGGGTATCTTTAGGTCGGTCACAAACGACCAAGTGAGAAAGCCGACAAGAACATAGATGGATCCATGGGCGAAATTGGGAACCCGGCTGACGCCGTAAACCAGGGTGAACCCAACGGCGATGAGGGCAAATGTTACACTGTTCACAGTGCCATATATTAGAACATCCATACGCTTCGCAATTCATGCCTGAGTTTTGAGGCTTCCGCCTCCTAAAAGCGGAAAACCCAAACCCGGCTTTCAGGAACCAGGCAAGGATAGAGGACCGTGACAAGAATGGATCCAAGATGCCATCTGAGCATGCCCCCGAACCTTCTGCGGCGGGGGCATGCGCTTTGATTATTTAAGCCAGGGGGGCATTTGCAGCTTACCGGTTGCCGCGACCTCCGGAAAGATTTGCACCCTCTTGCCGTCCTGCCATTGCACCCAACAGCCCAGCACACTGTCCTTCGGGTCATATCCATAGACGATCTGATGATTTTCATCAAATCGAATGGTTCCCCGGACCGCCGGAAGACGGGTTTTTTGAAGGGCCGAGATCAAGGCATCGTCTTCAAGGGTTCCGGCCCTTTCGATGGCGTCTTTCAACACATAAAGCGCCTCATAGGCGCTGACACAACCGGTGCTGCGAGGCTCCACCCCCCACCGTTTCTTAAAATTGTTATAAAAAGGCATGGTCAATGGGGTGGCATTGCTGGGGACATTGCCGGTCTCCGAGAGGGTCACGACCGTATACGCACATTTGCCGTTGGTCGCTTCCCAAAATCCGGGATCTTCGGCGGCACCAATGAATCCGATGGGCAGCGCGGGCACTTCCATGTCCGCCCACTGCTTCAATAGGATAGAGGTCTCCGGCGAATAGGCCCAAATGAATATCACCTGGGCTCCGGACTTTTTGCAGTCACTTAAGGCCGTGGAGTAGTCCGTAGTGCCAATGGGGTGCTTGTCCTTCCCCACGATTTCCCAACCGCCTTTTACTGCCAGTTTCTCTACGATTTCGGAGGCTTTACGACACATGAGGCTGTCGTCGATGGAAATGAAGAGTTTGTTGAATCCATATTCGCTTTTTATTTTACTCAGAAGATCGAGACCTTCTTTAATATACCATTTGACGCTTCCGCTTTCCCTGAAAGAATATTTGTATTTGTTTCGGTCGCCGGCCACTTTATTGTCCCAGCTGGGCGTGTAACATCCGATGGACACCACGTCGATGATCTTATATCTGGCATATAAATCCATGGCCGCCATGCCGCACTCAGACATGCAGGGACCACCGGCGATAACATCCGCTTTTTTCTGCAAAATGAGTTTTTCCACCGCCAGAAGCACTTCGCTGGTAGGGACACCGGGTTCCTCGTCGCGGCTGTCGATAATTTCAAGTTTGAGGGGTCGCATAACCCCCTTCACATTTATCCCTCCTGCTGCATTAATCTCTTCTGCGGCGAGAATCATTCCTCGTTCACCATTTTGACCATAGGCACTGGCACGGGGGACGGGGGCGCCCACGATAATGGGCTTGGCTTCCTTTTTGGCAAAAGCTTTGAAGGTCCCGAAGGCGCCCAAGCATACAATTGCAATAATCAGGCTGACGAAAATACGTAAGTTTTTGTTCTCCATGACATCTCCTTTCCTTTTTTGGGTTAAGTGGTGTTTGAACGAAACCTGCTGTTTTTCCTCCCACTGATAGCGGAACGGCAGGCTCAAATTGTAACCCGCCTGAGGCGAGTGAGTCCTCGATATACTACGTCTCTTTAAGGGGTTAGAATTCTTACCTTCGGTGATGCTGTAAAAAATTCCTACGGTTCGTTCAGGCTTAATGTCACTACTCTGAGAAAACAAGCGCGATGATGTAACGCAATTCGAGTCGGCTCCATACACGGCGAATGATTCCTTTTAAGGCGCTGGAACCTCCAAAAAAAAACGTCTTCGTATTGCCGGAAGAGAACTTGGTTAAGAATATTGAGCGGACTTGTCGAGACTGGGTAAAAAATCAAGGGATTCAGTTCCCGGACTCGGCGCCTTCGGAGAAAAAAACCGGCGCTTATTGCGCGCGAGAGCCCTTGCCTCGTTACCCCAAAAACCGCTTGCATCCGGACAAAAAATTCAAGTACGGTTTTTCATTTAAACGGAGTATAGATAGATTGGGGTTGCGTGTCAATCCCCTGCGGAAGTCGAGGGTTGTCCCGGTACACCTGCTGGGCTATCCAATCAGGTAACTTACCATCCTTTCTGAGGATTCACTGTTTTGTGTTTTTTCTTGCAAAACAAAAATCGTTATGCTATGCAGCGCAGATTGCAAAAGGGGAGCATCCCGAGTGAAGAAATCAGAGCATCAGATGAATGCCTTTCTCGGCAAGCATACGGAATTTGAAGGGAAACTTTCCTTTTCAGGGGCGGTCCGCATTGATGGCTCTTTCAAGGGCGAAATTGTGACGGAAGGAACTTTGATTGTGGGTGAGACGGCAAAAATGGAGTCGGAAATCGAGGCCGCCCACATCATTATCAGCGGCGAAGTTCACGGCAATATCACTGCACAAAAAAGACTCGAAATGCGCGCCCCGGGGAGAGTAATCGGCAATATTCAGTCTCCCACGATCACCATCGATGAGGGCGCTGTCTTCGAGGGAAACTGCCGCATGGAAAAGCACGGTGAGGGGGCTGAAAGAGACAAAAAAATTGCGGTGCTGGCAAAGGCGACCGTTTCCAACACCGAAAGCTGATTTCACGAAAAGTTTTCCATAAGAGGCTTCCAAGCGCCGTCCATTTCATAAGCTTTTGCGAGAAAATCATGCTCTGCAGACTTGCGCATTTATCGCGAGGCAGACATCGGGAAAGGCGGTTGATTCGCCTTTTTTCTCATTCATCCCAAAATCCCAAAGGACTCATTCAGCATGCTGGAGATAGACTTTTCAATATGGCCCCCTGGAACCCTATGGATTCAAATCTTGAATTTTCTTCTGCTCCTTTTTCTTATGAATATTTTTCTATACAAACCCATTCGTAGCATATTGGCTCGGAGAAAGCAGGAAACCAACGCCCTGGAGGGAACGATAGAGAGCTACCAAAATCTCTCCAGTGAGAACGAAAAGGGCATTGAAGCGGGTTTGGCGCGGATCCGAAAGGAAGGCAGTAGTAAAAAAGAAATGCTTAAGGGTCAGGGTGTGGTCGCGGAAAAAGAGATGTTACAGGAGGCATTTGCTTCAGCGGATTCAAAGATGGACCAAGCCAAGGAAGAAATCGAAAATAGAATGACCGAGGTGCGAAAGGCCTTGGATCAACAGGTGGCTGTTTTTTCCGAAGAATTGGCTGAGAAAATACTTGGAAGGAGTGTTCGATGACTTTGTCGGGACTTAAAACGGGGCGACTTCCAAGGATATGCGGCATCGCAATTTCGAGTGTATTCGTTCTTTCGAGTCTCCTTTTGGCTGCTGAAGGCGGGGCGCACGGCGCCGCGCATGACAGCGAGAGGCTGTGGGATCTCGGGTATCGTTTTTTAAACTTTGCCCTTTTGGTCATCATTCTTTTCGTGGCAATACGCAAGACGGCGATCAAAGATTTTTTCTCAAACCGCCGGGATGAAATCAAAAAAAGATTTGAGGACCTAAAAAAAGAACGGGATGCTGCGGAACGCCGGTACCGGGAGTTGGAGAATGAGCTGAAAACCTTCGAACTGAAGAAAAATGAAATCCTCAAAGCATTTGAGGCGGAGGGGATAGCGGAGAAGGAAAAAATTATTGCTGAAGCGGAGGAGAAATCCCAACAAATTTTGGCACAAACCGAATTGACCATAGAACGTGAGATTCAGGCTGCCAGAGACCGGTTACAAGGGGAAATGGCGGAAGTCGCTTCAAAGAGAGCCCAAGAGATTATTGAAAAGCAGATAAAAGACAGTGATCAGGACCAGTTGATAAACGAGTTCATAGAAAGGATGGAGAAGCTACATTGATCGGTTCAAAGATTTCCAGAAGGTATGCAAAGGCGCTCCTAAGCATCGGGCAGGAAGATGGACGCTATCAGGAGTATGGGCAAAACCTTAATGAATTCGAAAAGTTTTGTTCTGCGAACCCTGAGTTTTTTCAGATCCTCTGCAATCGGCTTTTCCCGTTGGAGAACCGGAAAAAAATTCTGGAGGTTGTGCTTGAGAAGGGTTCATTTTTCGAAGTGGTCAAGAATTTTCTAAGACTCCTTGTGGATAAGAATAGGCTCGCTGCGATTGGAGAAATCAACGTTTACTACACCCGGCTGACCGATGAACTTTCGAATATCGCCCGTGCGGGTGTCATCACAGCGAAACCTTTAAAAAAGGAAGCGCTGGGTAAGCTGGAAAATGCCCTGAGAAACCTTACCTCACAGGAAGTTAAGATGGCGGTGGAAGTAGATGCGTCCCTCATCGGGGGTCTCGTCGTAAAAATAGGGGATACGGTATTGGACGGAAGTGTAAGAGCCCAGCTGAGGGCGCTGAAAGAATCATTAAAAAGGGGTGAATATAACTAATGGAGATCAGAGCAGAAGAAATAAGTCAGGTGATCCGAGATCAGATCAAGGATTACGAGAAAAAGGTGGAAGTGAGCGAGACCGGGACCGTTCTCTCCGTGGGAGACGGCATCGCTCGCGTCTATGGGGTCGAGAAAGTGATGGCGATGGAAATGCTCGAATTTCCTGGGAATATTTATGGTCTGTGTCTGAATTTGGAAGAAGACAATGTGGGTGTGGCCATCATGGGAGATGACTCCAAAATCAAGGAAGGCGACACGGTCAAACGAACCGGTAGGATTGCCGAGATTCCGGTGGGAGATGCGGTCCTTGGGCGGGTCATTGATTCAGTGGGTCAGCCCATTGATGGAAAAGGTCCGCTCAAGGACCCGGAATTCCGGCGCATCGAGGTGGTGGCGCCGGGGGTTATCGCCCGGCAGCCGGTGAACGAGCCCATGTATACCGGAATCAAGGCGATTGACGCCATGACGCCCATCGGGCGGGGCCAACGGGAGCTGATTATCGGCGATCGCCAGATCGGGAAGACGGCCATTTGCGTCGATGCCATCATCAATCAGAAAAACACCGAAATCTTCTGTATCTACGTCGCCATCGGCCAAAAGAAATCAACGGTTGCGCAGGTCGTAGACATATTGGAGCGGCATGGTGCCATGGAGTACACCACCATCGTCGCGGCGTGTGCCAGTGACCCTGCCACCCAGCAGTTCATCGCGCCCTATTCGGGCTGCGCAATCGGTGAATACTACCGGGACCAGGGAAAACATGCCTTGATCATTTATGACGATCTCTCAAAGCAAGCCACTGCATACAGACAGGTTTCTCTTCTACTCCGGCGGCCGCCGGGCCGGGAGGCATTTCCGGGCGATATCTTTTACAACCATTCCCGGCTGTTGGAACGGGCCGCCAAACTCAACGACGCGTTGGGTGCCGGGTCTCTCACCGCGCTGCCGGTCATTGAAACCCAGGCGGGAGATGTCTCTGCCTACATTCCCACCAACGTGATTTCTATCACCGACGGGCAGGTTTACTTGGAGCCGTCCCTGTTTTTCGCTGGTGTGCGCCCTGCCATTAATGTGGGTATTTCGGTTTCCAGGGTCGGCGGCGCCGCTCAGACCAAGGCGATGAAAAAGGTTGCCGGATCACTTCGTCTTGATATGGCCCAGTTTCGAGAGTTGGAGGCTTTTGCCCAATTCGGCAGTGACCTGGACAAGTCCACCCAGCAGCAACTCAATCGAGGTCAACGACTGGTGGAAGTGCTGAAGCAACCTCAATATCAGCCGATGCGGGCTGAAAACGAGGTGGCGATTCTTTTTGCAGGATCAAACGGATATTTGGATGAATGGCCCATTGAAGCGGTAAGCGACTATGAAAGACAGATGTTGGAGTTTTTAGAAAACAAGCATTCCGAGGTTTTGGCCGGAATCAAGGAACAGGGGGATATCAGCGACGATCTGGATGAAAAAATGAGAAAAGCCCTGGATGAGTTCAAGGAGATTTTCCATCCGGCTGTTTGAACCCGAACGGTTCCGGGCCGTGAAAGGTCGAATCTCTGAGTGATTTGGGTTTCCGGACGGATTCAGGGATGCGGTGAGAAAAGGAATTGACCGCCTCGCGGAGAGCGAATTCCGCGTCGGTCCAAAAACGGTGACTTTGATAGGTCCTGACGCGACAGAGAGAGTGATGATATGGCAACCCTAAGAGACATTCTGCGCAAGATTGGCGCCGTCAAAAAGACAAGGCAGATAACAAAGGCCATGAATATGGTGGCTGCAGCCAGACTTCGCGGCGCCCAGGCGAGGATGGAGGGGTTTGAGCCCTACGCAATGAAGTTTGCTGAAGTGCTGGGCAACCTTGCAAGCCGAATCGAATCCGACATACATCCTTTACTGGTAAGAAAAGAGCAGGTAACCCAGATTGAACTGCTTCACTTTTCCGCGGACAGAGGGCTGTGCGGCAGTTTCAACACCAATACGATCAGCACGGCGGAGAAGTGGATCAAGGAAAAACAGAGCCTCGGTGTCGATTGCAGTCTAACGGTTGTGGGAAAAAAGGGCAGAGATTATTTCAGCAAAAGAGACTTTAATGTAACCGCCGCCCACACCGGCATCTACGGCAATGTGGACATGTCTTTTGTGAATCAGATGACAAAGGGTTTTATTGATCGATATATGGCGGACGAACTGGATGAAGTCAACATGATCTACACCCGGTTTATCAGTATGGGAAGGCTGGAACCGACACTCGTTAAACTTATCCCCGTCGAACCGCCAAGACGTGAGGAAGCGCAAATCGCCGCAGATGCTGCGGAGTATCTGTGTGAGCCTGACCCGGAAAAGCTTCTCATCGAGCTGCTGCCCAAGCACATCAGTGTGCAAATATATAACGCATTTTTGCAGAATGAAACCAGTGAACAGGCGGCCCGAATGGCTGCAATGGACAATGCTTCCAAGAACTGTAGTGAGCTTATCGAGAATTTAACGCTGGTGTATAACAAGGCTCGTCAGGCGGCAATTACCGCCGAGTTGATGGACATTGTGGGCGGGGCGGAAGCCCTCAGATAAGCCGGATGACAACCCGGGGGCGAATTTTCCCTTATGGGAGGAAGATCGAGCGACATGCGCCAACGCTTGGGCAGGAAGTGTGAACACAGGGAAAAAATCATACTGAACCTTACTCTGAAATGCTAAAGGAGGTCATAAATTCATCATGAATGAGGGCAAAATAATACAGGTCATCGGACCGGTGGTTGACGTAAGTTTTCCTGAGGGAGGGCTCCCCGAGATTCTGACCGGACTGCTCATCACGAATTCGGCGATTGATGATACGGAAGACAATCTGGTTGTCGAAGTCGCCCTGCATTTGGGGGACAATGTGGTGCGTTGCATCGCTATGGACGTAACAGACGGGCTTGTTCGCGGGATGAAAGTCAAGAATACGGGAAAGCAGATTCAGATGCCCGTAGGAGATCCCTGCCT
Organism: Desulfatiglandaceae bacterium; assembly: GCA_046496815.1. Classification (GTDB taxonomy): domain Bacteria; phylum Desulfobacterota; class DSM-4660; order Desulfatiglandales; family Desulfatiglandaceae; genus JAWOGN01. The sequence goes on along the minus strand of JAWOGN010000094.1, from coordinate 3,143 downwards.
AGGTCGCGTACTCAACGTGGTGGGGAAACCGGTGGATGGACTTGGCCCGGTTGATGCCAAAGAATTTTATCCGATTCATCGACATGCTCCCGGTTTCGAAGAACAGGACGTTTCAATCAATGTACTAGAGACCGGGGTGAAGGTGATAGACCTGCTCGTCCCCTTCCCACGCGGTGGGAAAATGGGGATGTTCGGCGGAGCCGGTGTGGGCAAAACCGTCGTCATGATGGAAATGATCCACAACATCGCCATGCAGCACGGCGGCATCAGTGTTTTTGCCGGGGTGGGCGAGCGGACGCGCGAGGGGAATGATCTCTACCTGGAGATGAAAGAGTCCGGGGTCCTTCCCAAAGCCGCCCTTATTTACGGACAAATGACCGAACCTCCCGGCGCTCGGGCGAGAGTGGCGCTCTCGGCCCTTACGGCCGCAGAGTACTACCGCGATGAGAAAGGCCAAGATGTGCTGCTTTTCATCGATAATATTTTCCGATTCACACAGGCCGGATCCGAGGTCTCAGCGTTGCTGGGTCGAATTCCTTCCGCCGTGGGTTACCAACCTACGTTGGGCACTGATCTGGGTGAGCTTCAGGAACGTATTACGTCGACCACCAAGGGTTCCATTACATCGGTCCAATGCGTATACGTGCCTGCCGATGACCTCACCGACCCGGCACCGGCAACGACGTTTGCCCATCTGGATGGTACCGTGGTACTTTCCAGGCCGATTTCCGAACTTGGTATTTATCCCGCCGTCGACCCCTTGGACTCCATGTCTCGGATTCTAGACCCCAACGTTCTCGGAGAAGAACACTATACTGTGGCAAGGCAGGTTCAGCAGATTTTACAGAAGTACAAGGATCTGCAGGATATCATTGCGATTCTCGGAATGGATGAACTCTCTGATGAGGATAAACTTACCGTAGCCAGGGCCCGAAGAATTCAGCGCTTTCTCTCTCAGCCCTTTCATGTGGCGGAGACGTTTACAGGTACGCCTGGTAAGTACGTTTCCGTTAAGGAGACCATCAAGGGATTCAATGAGATTATAGAAGGAAAACACGATGATTTGCCCGAGGCGGCTTTTATGTTTGTGGGCGGGATAGATGAGGCCCGAGAAAAGGCTGAAAGAATGTCTGGTGGCGGCAGATAAAGGGTGAAGGCTCATGGGAGAATTGCAATTAGAAGTAGTGACACCTGAGAAGGTGATGGTCAGAGAGACAGTGGAGATCGTGGTCCTGCCCGGGACTTTAGGAGAGTTCGGCATTTTGAAAGGTCATGTGCCCTTCCTTTCCGGAATTGTTCCCGGCGAAATACGCTATACGGCAAATGGGCAGAGAAAATATCTGGCCGTGACGAACGGATTTGCGGAGGTTTTCGGCGACAAGGTGTCGGTCTTGGTGGATGCGGCTGAAAAGGCCGAGGAGATCGACCTGGAACGTGCGCGCCAGGCCATGGAAAGGGCTAAGGAAAGACTGGCAAAGGGCCGTGGCGCTGAAGATGTTGATTTCTTAAGGGCGGACTTGGCCCTTAGAAGAGCCATCGCTCGTGTCAAGGTTTCGGAAAAGGCAAAATAGCGCAAACAGTGCGTTCTCACTGCGGTGGTAATTTCAAAAAGGCAAGTGGCCAGAACCCTTGCCTTTTTTGTTGACCTTTCAGAACATAATGGATATCATTCATTTTGACATTATAATAGGATGGGAGAATTATGGACACAGGTGGAGAAATTGATCAATTTGAAATTCTAGAGGAAAAGATAGATAAGCTTATTGAATTGATATCGGCACTGAAGAGAGAGAAAGAATCTCTTGCAGAGAAAATTCAAATTCAGTCGGAAAAAATGGCCGATCTGGGAGAACAAGTCGAGAACCTGCGATCGGGCAGGGATCGTGCGAAACAAAGGATCGTGGCCCTATTGGAGAAAATGGATCAAATCGCCGTTTAGTTTTTGAAGGACAAGGTTTGGATAAGCCCATCAGAATTAAACTCCTGGATCGTGAGTATCTCATCAGGAGCGATGAGGAGGAGGAACGGGTCCAGGATATCGCCCAATTCTTAGATGAGAAACTGAGAGAGATTAGCAGCAACGCGGAGGGCCTCTCAGAAGCAAAGGCTGCAATTTTGGCTGCGTTTAACATTGCCAGCGACTACTTCCAAATCTTGAAAGAACGGGACGATCTCGCAAAAAACATCGAGAGACGCGCTCGGGCGCTGAATCATCAAATTGAATCCATCGTCAGGTAGAACGATTCTCCAATTTTTTGCGTGACACATTTCCTGGAAAAAACCGACTGAGGAACGGTCCACGAGAGTCTCAAGCGCGGTTTACAAATGTATCATAAGTTTTTGAAGCGCGTTGTGCTCCCTGCGCGAGGTCGTCAAAGGGTGGCGTGTGTTTATGCGTATCCTCCAATTCCCATGGTAAAACAAGAAAACCGTGGGTGCGGTGAACCATTGAGCGGATACTTTATATAGATAGAAAAGGGTTAAAGATTGCATGGGCTAATATCACTTTAAGTGAACGATATATTCATATGTATATTTAAGTCAGGAAAGATATCCAAACAGTGAATGGTGAGATCAAGTACTTACAAAAATCGAGATCAAGGTAGCGTTTAGCCGCCCCTTCCGGGGCCGATCAATCCCTCCTGTTTCCTCGCTTAGGTTCATTAGCCCTCCTTTGAATCCGCTCGAACTGTGTTTCATGCGGCCGAGCGCGTGCAAGCGCTCAGTGCTGTGATTCTCCGTGTAAGCTATTTTGTGATTGATGGTTCGTGACAGATTGGAAATCGCCCTTTTTGCCGATTTGGCGGACCTCCGAACAAGGTTTGAGGCAGTCTCCGGAGCCCAGACTATTCGCATCGGTTCTGAGGGACCGGGCGCCGGTTTTCAAACGTGCGGCGACGTAAGGCCGGATAGTCATAATTGGCGTGTTAAGAGAGGTACATTGAAATGAACTTGACCTTCATTCATATAATTGGGGGCATCCTATTCAGTATTATATTCGGAATTCTGGTCGGGATTTTTTTCCGCAAGAGAATTGTGGAGAGCAGAGTGGATTCCATCGAGAATTTTTCCAAGAAAATTCTTGCCGAAGCCCAAAAAGAGGCCAAAACGATAAAAAAAGAGGCTGCGTTGCAGGCGAAAGA
>JAWOGN010000065.1:0-7465 GCA_046496815.1 Desulfatiglandaceae bacterium | reverse complement strand
TTGTCCAGCTCGGCAATCTCCAGATCAAATGGGACTCGGGCCTCCACCAGGTGATGCACCCGGTGTATCCCGTATGCCACGTCCGTTTCCCCTTTTTTCTTTGGGTAATCCAATCGTCCCTCCGGCACGCCCGCAAAATCCGGACCCATGGGACCGGTTACATCCACCACTTTTCGTGCCGACAAAATGGCGGTCAAGCTGCGGGTGGCCTGGGCGTCGATCTCTGACCAGGCTTCCATGGGTATGGGAGCCAATTCTCGTTTCAAAATGTCCATGCTAACCACTCCTTTCCGTTTTCATGCGTTTGCACTGTTTCACAATCCATTTCATTTCTTCAAGCTGCCGATGCCCAGATCTTGAGGAATGCTCCCAGGGGCATTCACCGGTTTGGCAGGCGCAGGCGCCGCCTTCTTGCCGACAACGGAGATTTTCCTCCCAGCCTTGGCGGAAAGACCCGGCGGTATGTCGGGCAGCTTGATGCCCAAGAGTTTTCCCCTTGCCTCCTCAAAAAGCCCCCCCAGCGTAGTCAAATGCTCCTCGGGCATCAACCGGGCGGCCAAGGGAAAAATCTCCGCTTCTTCTTCGTCCAGGTGATGGGACGTATATTCCCCTAGGGACTCAATCTTTACCGGAAACCGCTCGTGGTCTCTCGGAAACCGCTCCGCATCCTTGATGATCAACTCGATGATGTGATGTTCGTTGACCGCCTCCAGCGCGTCGTGACGTCCCTGGGGCTGGGCTTCAAGAAAATCATAGAAGTATTTTTCCTCCATCGTGTGATGGACGGTCAGATTCCGGACAAACTCATCAAATACGGTCGGATCCGTTTTGGATTGTTCAAAAAGCTGCCTTAGAACCCCATGGTGACTGGTGAGTGCATCGACGATGTTCATAAGCCCTCCGATTCTTGACGAAATCATGATTGTGTATTTTAAAACAAACCCATTTTGCTAAGGCGCATGGGTGAGCTGAGTGAAAAAAAGCAACCCAGAGCACTCTGTCGCAGGCGCCATTGTACGATAGTTAAGCAAAAGATGTAAAATAATAAATCTGCTTTTTTTGCGGTCAAGGGGGCGTTGCCGATTTATGACCGCACACGCGAAGAAGCCCTTTTCCCTGTGCCGGAGATTCTGTAATGCACATAATGGGAGGGTCTCAGATGCTTGCGCTATTCGGTCAAGCGTATCGGTAGATGCTGATAATTCGAGCTTTTGTATGATCGCTACCGATGGCCGGCGTGTTGGATATGTATTTAAGCTTTCGAAGCAGAAGGGTGGCTCCTTTGATCGATGCTGGATGACGGATAGTGTTCTACGAATGGAAGGTGAGACGATTTAATCATGATTTGACAGTCAAGCAATTCAGATATGTTACCGTTGGAACTGAACCAAACGGCCAATACGCTCTCACCGGGGTCTTTTCCAAGATCACAATAAATTTTCAACGCATCTTCTTTGGGTAACATTCAAACAGGAATGAAAAACACTTCTTTTTGAAAGATTTTCTGTGTTTTCTTAACCAAAAAGATGCTATCATGTTTTTATAATTAGAAAGGAGCGGATAAAAATGGATTTAGTTGAATACTTTAACAGCAAAAACGGTTTTGGAATACTAGCAACTGCGGACTCCGAGGGAAATGTTGACGGTGCCCCCTACAGCAAGCCCCACTTCGAAAACAGCGACACCGTGAAGTTTATCATGGGTGACCGGTTAAGCCATGAGAACCTCCAATCCAATACCCATGCCGCCTTTATATTCAAGGAAGAGGGCGCCTTCGAAGGAAAAAGGCTGTTTCTCACCAAAATCAAAGAGGAGCATGATGATGATTTGATCAATAAGTTGATGAAGCAGTATCATCCGGATTGGTACGAGGCATACAAAAACAAGAAAAAATTCTTGGTGTATTTTAAGGTTGATAAAGTTCTGCCCCTTGTCATCCCTGAAACGGCTCCCGAAAGTTAGCCCTGGATTTATGATCGGGCATTATGAAGCGGCGCAAAAGTCCATGAACCATTTACAAAAAAACCCCCAGCAACATGAAGACGGACCACCTCGATCTGTGGCAGATCCATGATGTGAGGACAGAAGAAGATATTGCCCAGATATTCGGCCCCGGTGGTGCTCTCGAAGCCTTCGTGGAAGCAAGAGAAAAAGGTCTGACAAGGTTCATCGGGGTGAACGGTCATCAGGATCCCCTCATCTTGAGGCGGTGTATGGTAAAGCTTCTCTCGCATGGCCCTCAGACAGCACTCGATATCACGTAGGCTTTCGCGGTAGGCCAAAAAAGCAGCCGCCGACTGATGCTTCATGGCTTGATAGAAAGATCTTTTTCACTATTGACCGATCAATAGGCCATTGCCGTTGCCCTTCTCTTCAATCCCCCGGTATATGACCAGTTCTTTTCCGATCCCTATCCCGTCGTTCAACACAGTTTTGTCGTTTCTTAACGTCCCGAGCTTCATCGCTGCAGTTCGCGGGTATTTATATCTGACATATTTTTTCAGGAGCGGGTCTTTCAGTTTAATCACGGCCAGATTTTCCTTTGTTTTTCTTGGGATCCGCATTTGAAGTTTGAAGCGAAATCCCTCTATGATGCCCACTGCGAAGTCGGTCTTACGGTATCGGCTCAAGCGCTTGTCTTTTTTGTAATTGTTCCATTGAAAGTCAATGAAACGTTGGACAAAGTCATGGATATAGGAGGCGATTTTTACGTTCTGTATTGTACCGGAGATTTCCAACACGCGTCCCATCTTGCACTTCTCAAGCACGTAAGCCGGCACCCAAATGCCATATACAAAATAGAATTCCAACAAAAGATTGGACAACGCATAATCCTCACGGAAATGCCTTAAGGCTGGTTTACCAACAAAAAAGCTGACAAAATCTCGATTTTCATCATTCGCCAAGAGCTTCATGTTGTATTTCTTTATGAGCTCATGGGCCTTAGCCATGGCCGCCTCGGCCTCATGCTGGTTTTTGCTCTGTGCCAGCGCCATCAGCTTTTTGACTCGAACCATGAATTTATCTTCAGGGTTTCCCGAAGCGTGAACCCTTTTGTCCAATGCGCTACAGCTTCCCGAAGCCCTGGGGTCGGCACGAAGCAAATAGCAGGCTCTTTGGAAGGTTGGACCGTGTGCGGACTCGCCATCCGCACCCAAAACCTCCTCTGCGAACTGATGAGCGAGCTCATGTAACAGAACCTCCCGAACAGATGCCCAGCAATGTTCAAACACCAGGTTTCGGCTAATGCATATTTCTCTTCTTTCGCCATGCCAATAGCCCCATCTCCGTTTCATATCCCTAAGACTGAAAAGAGGCTTACGGAATCTTTCCTGATGTTTTAGGCTCAATTGCCACCGAACCTGGTCCCATTCGCAAGAGAGCCCATGGAGGATATGCCTTTCCAGTTCTTCCTGGATGGGTGTTTCTTTCTGTCTTTGTGAATTCAGCATGTATAAAGCTTGGGGTCGCATCTTAAATCTTAAATATTGTTTTCGAATCACTGCTGTCCGGGGAAAATTCATGCAAGAGGGGTCAACTATTTAAAATGACATGAATTTCCAGATAAAAAGTTCTGCATCGACTTGAAAATCGATTTTTGGCCATAATCCCCGGAAATTATCCGGAGGAAATGGCCTCTGTATACAGGAAGACTCGTATTCTCCCAATTAATGGACTTTCTCCCCATGCGGCAGTTTCATCAGTGCATAAATCGGTACCATGGCGATCGTTAGAGATGCGGGGGAATCTAAAAATTGTTTTCTTTTTGATCGTTTTGGGGCTCGTACTTTCTGTAACGGCCCCATCCAAAGCCGCTCACCTGGTCAAAACAGATGAAACGATCACACAGAAGACCACCAAAAACGGCCAGCCGGTCATCCAGGATGAAGATGTCTCGGCAATAATTCAATCCAGCCGCGCTGCGCCTTCCGAGATTATCGTCATCGTTTCTTGTATAGCAACTGCCACACCGGATATCAATAATCCGGAGGCAACTGGGGCAAGTGCCGCTTCTTCAGGTAGCTCATACCTCATTGAACCGGATGAGGGTGAAAAAGATGGGGATTGTGTCCCCGTCCAGTATACGTATGCCGGAGATGTCAAGGTGGAGCAAATGGGAACGCCGGCAGCCTCCGAGGCGGGCCTCGGAGGGCCTGTCGTCACGGTATCCGCCTTAGCCTCCAGCGATTCGCAGTCTGCAACTGCTTTGGTCACGTTCGACCGGGGGGCCTGGATCAGGATCAACAGCGGGCCCCCGGCGTTCAGTTATGGCCCGGACGTCACATCCACGGACGGCGCCACCCTGGTTCCCGGACGGCAGGGACAATTCATCGCCAGAATCGGGGACACGCTTTCCTTCGCCATTGCTGCTGGCGCGGCAAGTGCCGCGGCGTATCCCGCGAGTTTGGCCGGCGCCCAGGCCGGTGCATATCTGGAAATAGCGCTCGAACCCACCGAATGTCCCCCAATCCCGTCGGTCAATCCCTGGGGCGCGGGGGTGTTGTTTTTCCTTATGGCGGTTTCGGCGCTTCTGCTTATGAAACGAAAGCAATCCGCTTAACAGGACATCGTCAAACGGAAAAAGAGGCGAAGCACCGGCTTCGCTTTTTTTCGGCCATTTCCCGAAAAATTCTGCGCGACAGGCCTTACGCAATTCGTCATGGGCGTGGATATTACCCAGTCAATCCGCAACCGGTCTTTCCGGGCATGTCGCGATGCCACCCATCTTTCATTGCATCTTAAACTATTTTATCTGAAATATCTATTGACAGGTAATATTTCAACTGTTATGTTCGTTCTATCTATTGTGAAAATGTTCACCAACCACAAGCCCGTGCGGCAGGAAACCGTGCCGCACCGAATTGAACGAAATGAAGCCGTTAACCGACAACAGAATTAAGCGCATCATGGCGGGCCTGCCGCCCGATATGATTCGTGCGCGCACGTGCAATCCGATCAGTCCCCCCCTGATTTTTTCCCCTTAAAAACTATTTAATTTGTAATTTTAATTTTATTAATTTTTTGGAACAAAAAATTAAGAAGGAGAACATATCATGTGTGGCATAGCAGGGTGCCTCGGCGCCAAGGATGAAAAGACCGTAAACCGTATGCTGGATGCACTTCCCCACCGGGGCCCCAACGACCGGGGGATTTTCACCAACGGCGTGGGCGTGTTTGGCCATACCCGGCTGTCCATTGTGGACGTGGCCACGGGTCACCAGCCCATCCTGGCCAACGACGGGCACTCGGGTATTATCTGCAACGGCGAGATCTACAATTTCTGCAAGATCCGGACCAGGCTTTCGCCCAAGTACCGCTTTCGGACCAAGTCGGACTCGGAGGTGATCCTTCACGGGTTTCAGGAAAAGGGCCCGGATTGCGTCAGGGACCTGGACGGGATGTTCGCCTTTGCGGTGTGGGACCAGGGCAATTACATGTTGGCGCGGGATCCGATCGGGATCAAGCCGCTGTATTACGGGCATTACAACGACAACCTGTACTTCAGTTCGGAGTTGGACGCCATGACCCTGGCGGGGGTGGACGAGGTGCACGAGTTTCCCGCGGGCCACTACTACACGCCGGAGGAAGGATTTGTCCAATACTACCGGGTGCCTGAGATCCGGGAGCACCTACTGACGGACGTGGAGGAGACGTGCGACATCATCCGCAGGACCTTTGTCGATGCGGTCAAGAAGCGCCTGCTCTCGGACCCGGAGGTGCCGGTGGGCTCGTTCTGCAGCGGCGGACTGGACAGCAGCCTGGTGGCGGCCATAGCGGCGGAGGACATTCCCAATCTTCACACGTTCGTGGTGGGGATGAAGGACGAGAACGGCGATTGCAGCGACGACATCAAGGCATCGCGTGTGGCGGCCGAGCACATCGGCTCGACGCACCACGAGCTGATCTTCACGGAGGACGAGTACCACGCGGCGCTGCCCGAAGTGATCCGGAAGCTGGAGACATACGATCCGTCCCTGGTCCGCTGTGCGGTGCCGTGCTATTTCACGTGCAAGCTGGCGGCGGAATACGTGACCGTTGTGCTGACGGGCGAGGGGGCTGACGAGCTGTTCACGGGCTACCACTACATGAAGAACTTTCCCTTTGACAAGCTGAACCAGGAGGCGAGGCGTCTGATCGGGAACGTGCACAACATCAACCTTCAGCGTGCGGACCGAATGGGGATGCTGTTCAGCCTGGAACTGCGGGTGCCGTTTTTCGACGTGGACATGATCGACCTGTCCATGAAGATCCCTCCGGAGCTGAAGATCCGGGAGCACAACGGTGCGAAGATCGAGAAGTGGATCCTGCGCAAGGCCTTTGAAGACAGCGACTACCTGCCTGACGAAATCCTGTGGCGGTACAAGGTGCAGTACACCCAGGGGGCGGGCTGCGAGAGCCTCGGGGAGCAGATGGCGGAAAAGGCCCTCAGCGACGAGGACGTGGAGCGGATCAAGGCGGAGAACCCCGGCGCGGTGATCAACAGCAAGGAAGCGGCCTACTACTTCCAGATTTTTCGGGAATTTCATCCGCAGGACTCCATCCTGGGCTCGCTGGGCATCTGGAACGGCTTTGACTTTGAAGAGGAGCGGGAAAAGGTGCGCGGGACCATGGACGGGGAGCTCAAGCACGACTACGATGAAGAGGCCGATGAGGACTCCGAGGCCGCATGATGCGGACATTTCACTGGGGATGAACACGCACCCGTCGTCAACAGGCGAAGCGTAAAGCTTGGGGTCGCATCTTAAATCTTAAATATTGTTTTTGAATACTTAATATTCAAGATACGCTCCTTTTCCCCTGCCGGGCGTACCATAGGATGAAAAAAGAAAGGGATGATCTATTGTGATCATACCCTTTTCCCTTTTTCGTTTTTAATTTCACTTTCAGGCGATGTTAGACGGCAATATCTATTCGCGAATCACATTCTAAACTCTGTCACCTAATTCCACGGAAATTTCTTCGCATATTTTTTGGATAAATTCCCAGGAATCAAAAGGCGGTTGGATACCCTTATACTTGGAAAGGTCAATTGGGTCGAGATCGCCCGGTTTTGGCTCCACCAATTGTCGAATTAGCTGAACAATCGGCAAGGCCTGGCTGCCTCGTATTAAATCCGAGTAAAAGTCGTCAAAATCGCTCAATTTAGGACAGAATTAATTTTGGAGGATTCATTCGGGCCGTCTCCCAGTCGTCTCTTCCCTCAAGAAAATCGAGAACCTCTTCATAATTCTCTTTTAGATCAGACAAAATATGGTCCGCGTCGAATGAATGGCGGTGCTTGAGATGAAGCGCCACAGCGCTACCGCCAATCAACACACTACCGGAAAGAAGCTCCTGAAAATTGGCCGCAGCTTCAATAAGTTTCTGCCACCGATTCCAATATATATCCTCACCCTTCTCCATAAATTTTCTCGATATACAGTTTGAAGAATTTGGGCCACCCATACACTTTCGAGTGCGGTAT
>JAWOGN010000030.1:0-11524 GCA_046496815.1 Desulfatiglandaceae bacterium | reverse complement strand
CGGGCAAAGTCCCTCGATTCGATTCCGCCTTCACCACACGCGAGCAACCAACTTCGAAAACCGAGAGAATAAGGAGTGTATGAAACAGCACATAAACAGCGCAGCCTGTTTTTCCCCTGTCCCCGTTTCGGTAGATAAATGAAAACATAATCGAGAGAAAAAGCTGAAGCACTTTTGTCGGGGTATATGCGCTATATTTCACGGGTAACTCTCCTTAGATGCAGCGGGTTCTGCATGGTCTTCCCGAGCAGTGTTCCCGGGTTGGTTGGGTACAAAACAATTCACAAGCGCCTCCGGAATCGTCCGATAAATGCCCTTCAGCTCAAAACATGTTTATCCGGTGTGAAGCAGGTGAACCGACCTTTGAAAACAATCCCCTTCTCACCCTTGACTACCACGGAAACCTTCTGCTTTTTTCCCTCTTTTGCCGTCACGGTTGCCTCCGCGACAACGGACTCATGTGTCCTGACCGGGTTTAGAAATTTCACATCCGCGGCGCCAAGCACCACATTGGGGTGATTCACGGCGATCATCGCTGCGTAGTCCGCAAGACCAAAAATAAAACCTCCGTGAACAAGCCCCGATTCATCAACCGCCATTCGCGTATCGGGGCGAAGCTCGACGCTGCTTAAACCCTCGCCGAGGGTGCTTGGTTTTCCGCAGAGCGCTTGATCGATCTCCGTGTGAGTAAGTATATCCATCCTCTCTCCTCTTTTCCAGGATTATTCCGGAATCAAATCGCCGCTATCAATAGCCATGGTGGATGCCTATAATCGCTTCGCTTTGCCCAAACAGCAAAACAGCAGGGTTCCGTCCCGCTTCACGTCCCATGAGAAATCAATACCGCACGGCGGACAAAAAGGCAACAGCAGTCCGCCAAAGTACCCCTGAATTCATGAGTTAACGCAATCAACTGCGACACAAGATGTCAAGGATGACCCTATTGTTGCCCCATCCGGCAATACCGTGTTTTCGGATCTTTTTTTTTGCTACCTCCCCATAAAACAACAAGAAACTTGCATTCCCATTTTACATATGCTTGACTTTTTAAATACTTCCATGGGGTCCGTTTTACCGAAAGGGGGCGTCCCCGAAGATCGTTCGTTTTTGTTTTTCGCTTGATACGGGAAAATGGGTTGATGGGCACCGATTGAGCCTTTTCATGAAACGGTCGTTTTATGGACCGAAAGAAAACACTCCCATCGGATTTACTGTCAAAGGAATAACGTGAAGTCGACTGAACCTGAAGATTGAATTTGGAACTGGTTCAAGTTGTGAAATCCGTCTCTCAAGAGACCGACGCAAGAAAGGGGGAGAACGACCATGGCGGATCCGGTGATTTCATGTCCGGAATGTGGAGCGGAAAATAGTCCGACACGTTTCACCTGTGAGAACTGTGGATTGGCCTTTAGCAGAGAGCCGGTTCTGGAAAATACGGGATCTCTCGATGAGCCGATCGAACTCACCGAACCTCTGGATACCGATGCAAAAATCTACAAACTATTGGAAAAAATCTCATATCAGGTTTCCGATCGAAATTTCACTGTAACCGATATCCAAATGCCGGTTTTGCCCCTGGCCGAGCTGGCTTATAAGCTCGGTTTAGCGATGCTTCCGATGTTTATCCTGCTTGTCGGTTTGGGAACGGCAGCCGCATGGTTCTTGGTCCGATTTCTGGATGCGACCATGAGGTTCATGTCCGGCTCTTAGTGGATTTGAAAAAATCGTAACAATTTAGATTTTTGAAAGAACTCGTGAGCAGAACAACAGGGGCCGTTGGGGAAGCAGAAGGGTCCTGAATGCGGTGTTTGGGATTTCGATGGAGATGCCTTACAGGCGAGGTACTGTGAATGGGCCTACTTGAATTTTTGAAAGCGCTTGGTCATACGTCACCGGACAGTTGGGTTTGTTGGCCGTTTGTTATCGTGGGCCTTTCAACCGGCATTTTTGGACTGATGATCTTTTTGGGGGCAATCGGACATGTTTTACGGTTTCTCTATAAGGGGAACAAGTACATTTTTTTGGTCGCGCTGATCGGTGTGACGCTTTTCTTGTCGCTTCTGACAAACTGGGATGTGCCCGCACTCGTCACCATTGCAACTTTTTCAGAGAAGATTTTCCTTTGGATTATGATTCCTCTCGGTTCACTCGTGGGGATCGTAACGGGGGGATGGTTGATGATTCAAATATTGAAAGCGCTGGTCGACTAAGGTAGATGGTACATTTCGCCGTCTGTTAAAACCATGCAAAAAACGCCGGTGTCGTCTGCTGTTTTCTTTACAAATCAGAACGATGTGCATAATAGATGAATTATCGCCCAAGAGGTTTGAATCTTTGCCATGCCCCCTGTAAAAACCCAGAAAAGAAAAACCAAGAGAGATAAAAAGCTGAGAGATCGCCGTCGGAAACTGGATCATGCCGCAAAAAGGGATAAAGCGGATTTTCTGTTTTATGAAGCAACCTGGTATTGGGATACTGGAAAGCTGGATAAGGCATTGGGCTTTATGGAAAGGGCCTTAAGGCTTGATGCGTCCAATGAGACTTATGTAACAGCCCTGGCAGACCTCGGCCATGAGATGGGAAGACGTGATGTGGAATTGAAAGCCCTTCTCAACCTGAAGTCCATGGGGGTGTTGCCCCTTGAAATGATGCCGAACCTGTGTACCCTCTTGAGACTGGACAAAAAGTACGAACAAGCCCTGGAACTTATCAATAAGACCCTTCCGCTTATTCCCCAAATGAAAGTCCGCAACAAAAGAACCCTTAAGACGTCTCTCACCCAGGAGCAAAAGTATTGCCGGTTTCAAGTCGAAGCCGGTGAAACTATCCGGGCAAAACGGCAAAAAAAAGACAGCCCGCCCTCCCCTGAAAAGAAGGCGGAACAAAAAAGGCCTCCTGCCGCAAAACCATCTTCTTCCGATCCGTCCAAAAAAAGCGTCCCTCTGCCGGAGATTGGCATATCCTTCGAGGTGGATGCGCAACCGTTTGAAGAAGTCTTCTTGAACGGTATCTTCGCATCCCCTGAGAAATATGAACTGGCCATCGAGGCGCAGCAGGTCCGGTTCAGGGAGACTTTCGAAAATCTTATCTCTCTCCATTCTCTACGAGAGGTCCGTTCCTTCTGGTACCAGGAGGAGACCGTCCGGAAGATCCTGAAGGGCTTCAGGGGAAGGGCGCTTCTCGCCGACGAAGTGGGTCTCGGCAAAACCATAGAAGCACTCATAGTGCTCAAAGAATACATCCAGCGCGGCATGGTAAAAAGCGCCCTGATATTGACCCCCACGCCGCTTGTGAGTCAATGGCAGGAGGAGCTTCGCTCCAAATTCGATCTCGAATTCCCATCAACCAATGATCCGGATTACCGGATGGACGAAGCCTCCTTCTGGAAAAAACCCTTTATCCTGTCTTCCATTAACATCGCCAAGTCAAAGAAGAATTTTCCGCTGGTGACCGAAAGCGAATACGACATGGTGATCGTGGATGAGGGGCACCACCTCAAAAACCGAAACACCCTCAACTGGAAACTTGTCAACGCCCTTAAAAAGAGATTTCTGCTTTTGTTAACCGCTACACCGGTGGAAAACAACCTGATGGAGATTTACAACCTGGTCACCCTTCTTAAGCCGGGCCAGTTAAAAACAGCTTCCGATTTCCGCAAAGAGTTCATGACCCGGGGCGACCCTACGGACCCGAAAAACCGGGACAAGCTCAGGACGCTTCTCGGCCAGGTCATGATACGCAATACGCGGGCCCTGGCCCGGGTGGATATCCCTCCCCGATTTGCCCGGACCATAAGGGTATCGCCGCTTCCCCTCGAGATCGACCTCTATGAAAAAATATCGGCCATGGTGAAAGATATCGCGGCAACCGGCGGCTATGGTCAACGACTCCTACTTAAAACCCTCCTGGAAGAAGCCGGGTCCTCTCCGCGTGCCGTGAGCCTCACCCTGGAGAAAATACTTGGTAAAGGCGATACGCTCATTCCCCATGAAAGGGAGATCCGGGCCATCCGCAACATGTGCCGTAGCCTTGATGAGGGGAGTAAAAATGCAACGCTTCTCAAAATCATCAAGGAATCCCCGGCCAAGAAGATCATTTTCGTCAAGTATCTCGGCACGCTGGATCACGTGTCTGAATTTCTGGCCCGGCACGAGATCCCTCATTCCCTTTTTCACGGTGGTCTGGACAACCGGATGAAAGAAGAACAGATCGGGCGCTTCAGGGAAGAAAAAAACGTCCTTCTAACCACTGAAATCGGGGGAGAAGGGCGTAACCTTCAATTCTGCCACAGGATGATCAATTATGATCTCCCCTGGAACCCCATGAAGATCGAGCAGCGAATCGGCCGGCTTCATCGGATCGGGCAGGAAAACGAAGTGATCATCGACAACCTGTGCGCCGCAGGGAGCATTGAGGATTACATTCTTGAACTGCTCGACAAAAAAATCAATATGTTCGAGATGGTGATCGGAGAAATCGATATGATTTTAGGCCGGATCGAGGGAGAGCATGATTTTTCCGACACCGTCTATGAAATATGGCTCGATTCAGGCCCCGGAGGAGACAGGGAGAAAGCCTTTAACAGGCTGGGCACCAGGCTCAAACGGGCCAAGGTCAGCTATGAAAAGACAAAATCACTGGATGAAAAGCTTTTCGGAGAGGACTATGAACTCTGATCCCGGAAATGAACTGTTTCGGTTCACCTCCCGTTTCCTTGAATCCCGGGGGGCGGTTCTGGAGAACAAAAACGGCGATCTGGAGGCAGTCCTCCCGGAAGAATTGTGCAAACTCCTGAGGGTCCCCGAATACTTCCGGATCAGGTCCAATTCCGGGGATGAAACGGAGGACACATTCTCAATCCATTACGGCTCCGCACTGGTAGATCGGATAATCGAAGCAGCCTGCGCCGAGACCCCTTTACTGGCCTGCGAGCTCAAGTTTAGCTACATGAAAAGCGATGGATTCGATCGGCTGATTCGAGAGCAATTCCGTTTTCACGGCCTATCGGTCCGGTTTCAGTCTTTTGCGAACGTGAGAACGCATTACCTTCTGCTTACCTGCCGCTATACGGCCCAGAGTGACGAACAGAAGGAGGGCATGATCCATTTGGCATTCAACTATGAAACCGGAGCGTTTAATTCCCACATGGCCGACCTGCTGTCCCGGGCCGACAAGATCTTCAAGATGAAAGTGAAACTCCCGGGAGGCCCAAAACGTCTTCGCCAAATTCTGAAACAAGTCCGAGAGCGATCACGGGATGTGATTATGGAAGAGATCGTCCCTTTCAGGGAAAGCATGGCCCGACGTTTCAGAAGAGATGCCGGCCATCTGGAGGAATATTACAGTGCATTGCAAAAGGAGATGAGGTCAAACCTGGAGCGACAGGGACTTTCCGATGAACTCATCCGGGACCGGAAAGAAAAAATAGACCTGCTTCCCCATGAACTGGAAAGAAAAAAGGATGACTTGTTCAAGAAATACAGCATCCGGATCCGGATCGCTCCCTGTGCGATCCTTTTCATCACGACGCCCGCGGTGAAAATACTTTACAGCATGGCGGCGGCTGGAAAGCATAAAACCCTTTCTTTTATCTATAATCCGATCCGGAAAGCCGTCGATCCCCTCGTATGCCAAGGTTGCGGAACGAGCATAACGGACATTTACTGCTGCCGTGATCTCCACATCCTTTGTGCAGAATGCCGCAATAAATGCCCGGTCTGTAAATAAAAATATCTCTCTGGATTCATTTGTTTTATCGAAGCCTTCATATGAATTTTTAACAAAAGGACGAACAGATCCGAAATCAAAAGAGGAATTCAGGTCCAATAACGTTTTGTTTTTGGAAGACAAGGCGGATTGGCCGGTGCAATTGTTTCAAAAAGTGGAACTCAGGATACCGGGATCAAATCCTTAGAGGGAGCATCGGCGGCACCCATGAGAGGCGCCCCTTAGGGACAACAAGGATGGAGAAGAGGTGAATCATGCCGAAAAAACTTCGACCGAGCGGCGGCTACCGGAAGACAGCCGGCTTTCAGACGGCGACAGTCATCTACGATGCAACCTACTGGTTTTGCCGGAAATTCGTTGATCTTCGCTCCCCACCAAGGCCCAAATGGTGCAAGCGGCTCGTTCCGGGCGTATCAAGTCTTGGTTGTCCGGGCATGGAGAGTCGTTCTTCAATATCCGCCCATATATCAAGTTGTTTTGGAACCAACGTCCCCTTGCATTCCCCAGACGGTCTGAACAAAAATAGTATTCTTCGGTTTCATCGAATTTTTTCCTGTACACTTGCCGCCAATTCTCCAAGCGTACCCAGGACCCGCTCCGCATCAGGCTCTGTCATCGAACCCATGCCACAGGATGGAGTGATGATTGTCTGCTGCCAGATCAGATCCCGATCCACGCCGTGCCCGGCGAGGTGCTCCACCAGTTTTGCGAGCTTTCTTTCCAGTGAGGCCGCGGTCTCTTCAGCAATTGCCGCATTCGTTGGGACAATTCCCCACGCCAGGGTGCCCCCTTTTTTGAGGTATTCCGCTACCTGAGGCGCATACAGGGCCATTCCCTCCCCATAGGTGTAGGCGTCGAAGCTGAGAATATCCGCCTCAGCGTCCATCAGCATTGTCCATTCGGAATTTCCGCACACATGGACCCCGACGATCGCACCCGCTTGGTGCAAAGTCTCCACGACCGTAGAAAGCTTGGACACAACCTGCTCCTGTGTGACATGGATGTAAACCGATGATCCAAAAGATGACAGTGTGGGTTCATCAAGAAAACAAATGACCTTTTCTCCGTAGGGCTTGAACAGACGGATTTGCCAGAGGGATTTCATAATGACATTCTGGAGAACGATATCGGCATAGTTGTCATCGTAATAGAGCGGCATGTCTTTCTCGTCGGAAACACCCAGTGCGAATGAAACCGGGCCGGTAGTCTGCACCTTGACATAGGGTGGGCGTGACGTCAGTTTCGAGAACGCTTCTCTGGCAGCGGAAATACCTGAAGATGCCTTTTCACTGATTTCAAAGTACGAGAAATCACCTGTCTCCTGCGCCCGCATCACCGCCTCATAAAAGACGGTCATGGCCTGCGCCACATTTTCCGCCTCCTTGTTCACGCTGACTTTTCCCGCTTGTATATGTTCCACCAGTCCGGGAAGGCCCTCCGCGTATTGTGGCAGCAACCCCTCACGCCAGTGCCGCTTGGGCAGCTGCGGCCAGGGGGGTGCCTCCGGCGCCACATCAAGGAACCTTTCCAAGGGGTACCATGGCGTTGTGTGAGGGACACTTCCAATGAGTGTTGCCATTCCACGAGGTGCGTCTATGGGATCATCCTCCTGTATTGCTTATCTGATTTTTCCGCCGTAGCGGCACGAAGCCCTTGCTCACGCACTGGAACGGCAGTGAGCCCTAAAAACATATTTTAACAAAATCAGTCCGGGAAACCAACCGACCTCTTGACGACATGGGTGAACAGCAATATCTTCAATCATAATTGGAATGTACGGGACCGGAATCCATAAGGGATTTGAGTGCATTCCTCCATTCAACGAAGGGATTCAGAAAATTCCCGGAGATTCATATGGAGACCCTCATTATTGTTTTGATCGTCGGCTTGGCCGGCCTGTATCTAATCCGAAGATTCTACAAAGGCCTCAAAAAGAACGTCGACTGCACCTGTGACTGCGCCGATTGTCACGTTGAAAGAACCTGCAAAGAGCCTTCAAAAGAAGACCCTCCCGAATCTTGACGTCTTTTCTCGAAGCCCTTCCTGAAACCGCCCTTACTCATAACCCTTGCAAAACGAAAGTGAGCAAACATCAGCGACGATCATTCAACGGCCGGAGCCGGCAGTTTCAGCTCCGTCAGAATCACGCCAATGGCTGATAAAATTCCAAAAATGAAAATTCGCCAGATGCAGTCCGCCGTCAACGCACCCAACGCAACGGCTCCGTCCTGGCCGATGATCCCGGAGACGGCCGTGTAAAGTATCCCCACCAGGCTCCCGCAGACGGCTCCTCCACTGATCCGTTTCAGGAGTGACGCCCCACCGGCTCCCAAGGTCACTGCAACCCCGCACAGTAACGGCACCAGCAGTGTCAGTGCCCAGATCTCTATCAGGCTTGGTAGTTCTCCCAGGTTTCTGACATAGATGAAATCCGAGACTCCGAATACGACCAACCCAACCAGGGCACACACGGCAATATGCCAATATCGCGGCTGCATGGCAGCCCGCATCTGGCTCCGCTTGCGCATACGGCGCCGGATCGTCAAGGGCCAGTTGTAAAATAGGCAAAACACCCCGTGCTCCAGCAATGCCCCCCTTTCGCCGAACACGGGGACATTGTGCACCGCTTCCGTCGCCCAGTGGGCCGCCATAAATCTGGCCAGTGCGGGGTAACGATACCCCATCTGAATTGGAAATGCCAGATACCCGATGTATTTGAAAAATCCGAGAAACACCGCAATATTATAGTCCCTGAAGTTTCGCTCCCGTATGACCAGATACAACACGTAGAGCCCCCTGACGAGCGAACCGGGTGAAATCGGCACCACTTGAAACAGCGCAATGATACCGAGCCCAATGCCCCAAGCCTGCGCCCGCGGCATCTCAGGATGAAGCACCACATAGATGATCGCCGCCAGCACCGAAACAACTTGCGTGACGGGCAAGGTACACAAATGCACCGCAAGGCTCTTGAGGTACTTCTGGATAAAGGGCTCCTGAACCTGGGACAGGATCGTCTCGGCGTCCTCTTTGGTGAGCAGATGATTTTCTTTTCCGTCCGCCACCATTTCACGAAGCCATTCCTGTCGAAGTTCCGCGTCAAAATACAACCGCACAGGACGAACGAAAAGGAATACCAACTTCTCTTTTGCATACCGCCGGTCCGTCAAAAATCTGTGCACCCCGGCGGGCAGAATGGACAACGGCAAATGACAGCCTATCCGCCAGACGCGTCCTTTAAGTTTCAAGGCACGTTCATCGGCCAGGCGCCCTGCCCTATGCCAGCCGATCGCCTTTTCAGCCGCTTTTCCCCGTATTGCCCGCAAAAAATAGTTCCAACTGGAAATCATCTTCCCATAGTGCATTCGCCAATCGGGTCGACCCCAAAGCTTCCTGAAAAAACCGCCCAGCAGCGGCAGGAACCCCGGCACGAGAAACAGCCATGTCAACGCCCTGCTGCCCCGCAGCCTTTCCATGCAATGCTCATCCACCAGATTTCGAACTCGCCACCCGGTGATCGCGCTGTCAAGTATCGTACCCCACAGCCGCTTGCTGTAGAACAGCCGAAAATGATTGTGCGTGATATCCGGAACAGAATCTCGATAGGCTCTCTCGGATGCTCTCAATTCCTCCAGCATGGAAGCCATGTCACGAAACTGATCTTGATGCGCCTCGACAAACTCTCCCAGTTTTCTCAAATCACCCCGGTCGAATTGCACCAGACTGCCTCGCAACAGTCCTTTGGTGATTAACATGAAATCCCCCGGACTCATGGGCAGAAAGGGCAAGAGCGCCAAACCGGCTCGGAAATCAACACTCGTCAATCCCCCATACGGCAATCCCGCGCCCTCAGTTCGCTTAAGACAGTTCGGTTGGCTTTTGCAGGTCGACCACTCGTACTGCCGGGCAAACTCATGCCCTCCCATTTCGTGCAAGAGTTCGACAAATTTATGCATGAACTGACGTTTCGCCCGGTATTCAGGAGAACCGAGCCGTTCAGCATCCACGGCTTTGCCTTTGACCCAGCGCTTCAGCAGATCCAAACGCTCATCGACCTCCAAGCGCCACGTTCGTCCCTCGACCCACTCACTGAATTCGCCACAGCTACCCAGTGTAGAGTCTTCAAAGGTCGCATGGATGTCCGCAACCGTTCTTTCATCCCCAAAACGGATTTTCGCCGCTCTGCGTATAAATTTTTGCCAAAGCGCCCCCGCCCTTGCCGCCTTGGGGTTTACCTGAAGCTGGAAGGGGCCTTGGAAGCCGATCCAATACAGCGCATTGCGGAACAGGCGGGAAAAACGGCTCGGCGGAATCAGAATTTTCATCGCATAGTATTTCCCCACCTCAAGTCCCTCGATTGGTCCATCCCGGGCATCAATCTCAAGGATTTTCACTCGGTAGACCTGCCCCGCGAATCCGCCGCCGACAAATTTCCGGATTATCAGACGAACCTTCCCTCCGACAGCACGTGAAACACCGGTGACATGGTAAATCCGTTCGGTCCCGCTTTCATAACGGTCGATACGAAGCGGCCGGTGCAATGCCGCGCTCTCAAATTCCGCTTCCAATTCTCGAATAACTTCCACAGAATATTCCAAACTCATACTCGCTCCACAAATCGCGCCCAGTTCAGGCGCAGCCGCTATCGCGTCCCCCCGGCGAAAACCGGGGTCGACATATTTTAGAATCATGGAACTCTCCGCCCTTCGCCGCTTACCCCGCCTGCATGCATCCATGGGCGGATTCGGATTTGATGCCGGCAGTTGAGTCCGGGGTCCGCAGTGGATAAAAAATACATCAGGACGGCGACTTGATCAACTGCGGATCTCGCCATTGCGGTGAAGGCGGGATTTCACTCCCCCAAACACCTAAGCAGAATGTATGCCGAATATGTTCAGAGATACAATGAACTCTGATTTCGAAAGGTTAAGCGCCGGCTCAAACGTTTTTGAGAAACAAACGTAGGAAGGATTCGACCGGAAAGCCGGATGTGCGTCAAATCTTTGACCGTTCTTTACATATGGCCGATTCAGTTCCAGCGCGCCGAACGTATTGACGCTTAAAAGTGAATGGGTGCCGCTTCTTACTCGGGATTTGTGGGCGCGGCTGCTTTTGCCGATCCTTGAAGTTTTCGCCACCCCGCGAAGCTTTTGAATGGTCCGTGGGGAGGGTGTCAAAACAAAAGGCAACACCGAAAGACCCTGCCCTGTTGGTTGCACCAAGATTTCTGGGCTATTTCTGAGAGTCGGTCCGCCGTGCGCAACGGTCTTTTCGCTTTGGCTGTCTTGATGACAGCCTCGTTGTCTCCTTGCTTCTTAACTCAGTGACCGTTTTTTCGAGCTGCCGCTGGTCCTCTTGTAAAATATCCTGAACCTCATGAATACTTAGGAACTTTTCCATTGTGCCTCACTCACTGTGTCTCTTGATGTATGCAAGAATTATGAGAGACCGAACCGACACCCATCATAAACAATAAAATCCAATGAAAATATAAAGTTAGATCCATTTTAGGTCACGAACATCGCCCTTCACAACTGAGTGAGATTATGCAATTGTGAAAAAAAGCCTCAACGAACCGGCAAGGCAAACACACCTGTGCCGCGCCCGAATCAGCCCAGCGGACACGCACAGTCTGTGCTCGAATCCTGGACGAGTTTCTCTCTGTCGATATATCTCAAAAAAAGGCCCCTGGACTGAGAAGTCCGACAGGGATCGGTGGGTGCTTTCAAGCACCTTTTGAAGAGAACCGTTTTGGGGTGGCAGAGGCGATTCAGCTCAGATCCGAGTCAACCATCCG
>JAWOGN010000015.1:0-3979 GCA_046496815.1 Desulfatiglandaceae bacterium | reverse complement strand
CTGAGGAGATGATTCCCAAGAAAAACCTCTATCCCGTCACCCTGCCGCAAAGCGAGGCCGTGCAGAGCCTGAAAATGATCCTGGCCGGCGCCACACTCAACAAGAAGGATGTGCTGCCCCATCTCCCCAACGTCAGTTTTGACATTATGGATTCGACCTTGGTTTATCTTCCATTCACCGACACCGGACACGAGATGATCCAGCAGCAGATGCGCACCAGCATCAACAAAAACAGCCTGGAGTTTGGGCGCCGGCTATAATGCTTTCGGAAAACACCCGTCCAGGCTTCAGCCGAATAGGGCTTCTTCACCGACACATGATCCAGTCCGCTTTTCTCGGGTCGGTGGGTGCCGTCGGCGGTGCCCGCAACCACGAAAATCGAGGGGTTCGGGTAGTCATCATCATCGCTGAATCCAACGCACCCAAGCGAATCGTATCCATTCAGCGCTTTAAAAGCCCCGATCGGCGGAAAAGCGATCCCGAAGGTCCCCAACCCTCCGTTTCAAACCGCTGACTTCACACGATTTGCTTGATTTTGAAACCCTATTGGCTTAAGAATCTTGATGGTCTCACAAAATATCGGGCATCGGGGAACGCATGAAGCCGACCTATGGAATGACGGATAAGTTGTTTGTGTGGTTTTTTATTATTGTACTGATATTTTTCGGAACGATTTTGCTTCTATACATCGACGTTCAACGAATCGTAAAAATATCGGCAAGCATAGTAAACAAAAATAATGAAATTTCTTCTACATCAAAAAACATGATCGAGAATTTGCTCGGTATGGAGGAAAACGACAAGAAGTACCATTTGCTGGGAAAGGAGGATTATCTAAACTATTTCACTTCGGCACAAAAAGAATTCCAAGACAATCTCGTAAAGATCTTGAACATGGAGGCGCAGGGAATATCCGTCTCCGACCATTGGAAGGATCTTTTCAAGAGCTACCGGGAGCGAACTTCAAAGCTGGGAGATCTGCGAGAAACGCAAGCCTCTAAGGAGGCGTGGATCCCCGAGTCTTTAATTAATGAGTGGATCGAGCGGATAACCATCGCCCGGGCCGAAAACGAGTATGATGCCTATCTGGCAACCCTGGAACTGAACCGCCGGGGTCGAATGTCTGCCCGCAACGGCTTGTTGGGCTTGGGGATCTCAAGCCTTGTGGGTCTGCTTGGAATCATCTTTTTGGCCTACACCACACTTCGACCCCTCAAAGAACTCCTGCGGGGAATCCGATCCATTTCTCAAGATCGGTCCAGCGAACCGATTCGCGTCCGATCCCAAGATGAATTCGGGGAATTGGCCGGCGCCTTCAATGAGATGGCCATGCGGTTGAAGCAGGAAGAACAAATGCGCTCGGATTTTATCTCCATGTTGAGCCATGAAATTAGAACCCCCTTGACTTCGATTCGTGAATCGGTGAACATGATCGCCGAAGAGGTTATGGGGCCTATCAATGAGCGGCAGAGAAAATTTCTTGAGATCGCAAGCTCGGAGATCGGGCGGATCGGTAAATTACTGAATCATCTTATGCAGGTTTCGCGGTTGGGATCCGGCGCCGTCAAAATACGTCCGCTTTCCATAGAAACCTCCGCCTTCGTATTTCGGTGTATCGACGGTCTGATCTCCTCGGCTGAGGCCAAACGCATAAAACTCGAAACAGAGATTCCCGACACGATTCCCCGGGTGCGCGGAGATCCGGAGCATCTGCAACAGGTCTTTGTGAACCTTCTGGGCAACGCCATCAAGTTCTCTCCGCCCGGGAGCACGGTTAGCGTTCGGATCGACGCGGACAAGCGTGCACCCGACATAAGGTTTCTTGTTTCAGACAACGGCCCCGGAATCCAGGAGGAGGAACAATCACTCATATTCAACAAGTATTATCAAGCGCGACGGGTTAGAAGTCATATGGATGGCGTCGGATTGGGCCTTCACATAACCAAGCAAATTGTGGAAGCCCACGGCGGAAAACTGTGGGTGGAGAGTGAAATCGGGAAAGGAAGCACCTTCGCCTTTACGCTGCCCGCGGCTCGGAAAAATGTTTCAATTTAGCCTTTTGTAATAATTTTTCAGTACACTCATCCCATGATATATTTCACTTGCCCAAGAACCCGCTGTAGATGAGACGGAACCGACGGAACGTGAAATTGAAACAGACATATCAACCGGCGTTAGGCAGTTTGGCAATACTGCTGATAATCATTGGGCTCATGCCGGTCTTCGGTTGTATAACGGGTGCAGAGCAGTCTCCCTCCGTGAATGACGCGATGATACCGGATCCGGATCAGGTCGCCCTGGAAATTGCAAACCAGGCGCTTCAAGACGGAGACTTCAGAAAAGCCTTGGAAGGTTTCGAAATGCTGGAGCGTGCTGCGGATGAGAAAATTGCTCGACGGGCATCTTACGGCCGCGCATGTGCCCACTTAATCATGGCTGAAACCCCAAGTGAAATTCGGAAAGCACTGCGCCTATGGCAAGCTTGGAGTGATCAGGTTCCGAGTGATTCGAACAATGAAGATCCTCGCTTGTTGATGCCGCTTATAAGAAGTGAACTCCGTGTGAAGACGAAAGAAAAAGACATCGCCGAAACACCTGTGCCTCGAAAAACAGGAAAATGCGAGGCCATTATCAAGGAAAAAGAAATGGAAATTGAACGTCTGAACAATCTGGTGAAGCACATGGAAAATGAAATCCAGACACTTTCGAAAACCCATACGGTATATGTGGGCGAAATGGAGAAAGAAATCCAGGCGTTAAAGGATAAAATAAAATCCTTGGAAGTGATCGACCAAAAGATGAAAGAAAAGAAGAAAGAGGTGTCAACCCCGTGATAATGCTTGAAAGGGACAAAGAATCCAACCCGCTGCAATCCATACTGGTGGTGGATGACGACCATCACGTGTTGGAGGTGCTGGAGGCGCGGCTTTCTTCAGGTGGCTTCCAGGTTTTCAAGGCCGGCGGAGCTCAAGAGGCACTCGAAATCATCAAGGCCCGAGAATTGGATGTGATGATATCGGATATGAAGATGCCGGGAATGGGGGGCATGGACCTCCTGACGGAGGTTCGAGCCCTTCGTCCGCAACTTCCGGTGGTCTTTCTCACCGCCTACGGGACAATTCCCGATGCGGTGCGTGCCGTCAAGGCCGGCGCTGTCGATTATCTGTCAAAGCCTTTCGACGGTCGCGAACTGCTGAAGAAAATTCATCATATCCTTGAGGGGGTTTCTCTCCATCGCGATCGGGGAGAGGGGATTTCCGCACCCAAAAGTTTTGACGGCGTGAAAAGCGCCGTCATGAAGGAACTTTATGAACTGATTGAACGGGTCGCGACGAGCGATGTCAACGTGCTCATTCTCGGTGAAAGCGGGGTGGGGAAGGAACATGCCGCCCGATTGATTCATCAATTAAGCCCTCGTCGGGACCAGCCCCTTGTGGTGGTGGATTGCGGTTCAACGCCTGCAGGTTTATTGGAAAGTGAACTCTTCGGGCATGTAAAGGGGTCTTTCACCCATGCAATTCGCGACAAGAAAGGACTCATCGAATCGGCCGATGGGGGGACCCTTTTCCTGGATGAAATCGGCAATGTGACTACGGAGATGCAGACCCGGCTTCTCCGCTTTCTGGAGGACCGAAAGATACGAAGAATCGGAGCGGTTCGGGCGAAAACGGTCGATTGCCGTATCGTCTCCGCCACGAATACGGATTTGGACAAGGAGATAAAAGCGGGTCGTTTCCGGGAGGATCTTTTTTATCGGCTGCGCGTCTTTACTTTGAAAATCCCCCGGCTTTGTGAGAGAAAAGCGGATATACCGCCTTTGGCGGCGTATTTTGTGAAGGAATTTTGCGACAGCCGTGAGTTGCCCGGGGTCGAGATTCCACCGGAAACCATGAAATGGCTGAGCGACTATCCTTGGCCGGGAAATGTTCGGGAACTGAAGAACGCTTTGGAAGCCGGCATCGTCTTATGTCGGGACGGG
>JAWOGN010000365.1:0-10479 GCA_046496815.1 Desulfatiglandaceae bacterium | reverse complement strand
CCCGTCCGAAACCAACAGGGTGAGCTGGTATGCCTGGCCCCGTCCCCCTCAATGCCCATATACTTCTGGAATGATCCTGACGGGGAAAAATACAAGGCGGCATATTTTGATGTGTATCCCAACGTCTGGCGGCACGGGGACTTCATAGAAATCAATGACCGGGGCGGTGTGATCATTTACGGACGCTCGGATGCCACATTAAACCCCGGGGGCGTGCGAATCGGCACCGCAGAGATCTACCGTCAGGTTGAACAACTGGATGAAGTCGCGGACAGCCTTGTGGTGGGGCAAAACTGGAAAAATGACGTGCGGGTCATTCTTTTCGTTCAGATGGCGGAAGGGGTTGAGTTGACCGATGCGGTGGTGAACAAAATCAAGAAGACCATTCGCACCAATGCTTCTCCGCGACATGTGCCTGCCAAGATCCTGGCTGTACCTGAAATTCCTTACACGCTGAATATGAAAAAGGTGGAGTTGGCGGTCAAGAAGGTGATTCAGGGTCAAGACGTTCTCAACAAAGACGCCCTTCGCAATCCGGAGGTTCTCGACCATTACGCAAGCCTAAAGGAGCTTCAGGAGGATTAGGAGGAAAAGCTCAGGATCATAGCGGAAGGCCGTACTTTTGCATTTTCTTATAGAGGAGTGTTCGGTGTATGCCCAGCAACTTGGCTGCTGCGGCCTTGTTGTTATGGGTTGACTCCAAGGCATACCGGATTGCGTCCTTTTCGGCGCTTGATTGCACTTCTCGAAGATAAGCTTCACTGGGCTCGGCCCTTTTTTCTCGTGTTCGATACAGGTAGAATGGTAGGTTACGGAGATGGATCGTATCTCCCTCCAGGGCCGATACGATCCTTTCCAGGACATTGGAAAGCTCCCGAACGTTTCCAGGCCAGTCATAAGCCTTCAAAACTTCATTTGCTTTCTCATCAATTCTTATTTCCGATAGGGCCGCCTCATCGGCCAGATGATCCAAAAGGTGTTTCGCGATGATTGGAATATCATTTCTCCTTTCCCGAAGCGGCGGCAGGTGAAGCGGGATGACATTGAGTCGATAGAAAAGATCCTTGCGGAAACGACGATCCCCCAGCATTTCTTCAAGATTCTGATTTGTCGCCGCAATAATTCGAAAATCAGTTCGCAGAATGCGGGTCCCCCCAATGCGCTCGAACTCTTTGTCTTCAATCACTCGAAGGAGCTTAGGTTGCATCTGGAGCGGCAAGTCCCCGATTTCATCCAAAAACACCGTACCGCGCCGTGCAAGTTCAAATTTGCCGGGCTTGCCTTCCGACCTGGCGCCGGTAAAGGCCCCCTTTTCATACCCAAAAAGCTCCGACTCAAGGAGATCTTTCGGGATTGCCGCACAGTTGATCCGAATGAAAGGTTGAACCTTCCTGGGACTTGCGTGATGAATGCCTTGAGCGAAGAGTTCTTTTCCGGTGCCGCTTTCCCCCGAGATCAGGACCGGAAAATTTCTTGCCGCCGCCCGAAGTGCCTCTTTTTTTAAAGCATGAATCACTCCTGAGTTCCCCACAATGCTGTCCAGCGTGTACCGGGTGGAGCGGAGTGACATGAGTTCCTGCTCATAGTGTTCCACTTTGGATTCAAGGAGGGAAAGCTTCCTTGCAAGCTTGCCGACATCCTCGACATCCTTAAACATGACCTGACCAAACACCGAAATGACTTTACCGTCTTCTTTGATTGGGATGCGCTGAACCACCATGCGTTGTCCCTTGATATGATGGGTTTTATTGATCTCCGGTTTGCCGGTTTTGGCCACAATATGCATCCGCGTATTTTCAATGACCTCCGTGCAATGCTTCCCGATTTGAGCCCCGGGATCAATTCCCAGGAATTCGCCATAGGGCTTATTGAAATGGGTCACAAACCCATCCGCGTCGGTGACCATCACGCCGTTATGGATGCTGTCCAGAATACGTCTAAACGCAGCCAGGTCTTGACGCATGCTTTCTGTTTTCTGAAGTCGATCTTCGGGGGTTTTTGCCGTTTCAGGCATGGCCATTCTTCACTCCGATCCTGCCGGTGGTTTCGGAATTCATGTAGCACTTGGGATACATGTATTCAGCATGATACACTTTTCATACTCCATTCCAACGCGCAACACAACCGGAAAAGAGAAAAAAATATTGTAACGGTTCACAGGTTCTGGGTTCAACGTTTCAGGGTTAGGGAAAGTGATAGGATTGAAGCCCTGATCGACTGATACCCCTCTTGAGTTTGCCAAATAACGCTGGATCGGCGTCCATTTCTGGGTCTCCAACGGCGGACCCGGTGAATTCTCAAGCAACATATGACTCCAAGATCGGATTCGTGGGCAAAGCGCAACCTTGAACCTCTGAACGTTTGAACCCCTGAACGGTTACAAAATATTTTTCGGTGATAAAAACCCAAAAAAACACGGTGAATCCCGCCCCCTTTTCCCCACCGACGGACTCAACTCTGTTTGGGGTCCTTTGGCGCAAAACTTGCTCATTCACATAGTTAGAAGCTGATCCAAATCAATAGAAACCCAGGCCGCGGATAACCGACCTTGCTGAGGCAAAAAAATTCGGAATCGACCAAAGCTCGCTCCAAAAGAGGAAAGGGGGAGAAATGGATATCAGCGAACCGGAGATCCGGCGTGACGGCATCTTATTTCTGGAAGATACCCACTTTAACACCGATAACGTTTGCATTGTGACCGGTTCGGGCAGCGGTATCGGCAGAGCGACCGCCGTCGCGGCGGCCGCAAATCAATTGATGACCGTGGGTCTGGATATCAATGAGGGGGAGGGAAAAAGAACACAGGAAATGGCCCGGAAAATGGGGGGACAGATGATCTTCATCAAAACGGACCTCTCTCGAGATGCGGATATTGAACATGCCGTGAAAGAGGCGGCCAAGATCGGCACCATCAAATATTTGGTCAATATCGCCGGGATTCAGCACATCGATTCCATAGAAAACTTCCCCATGGAGACCTACGATTTCATGCAACGGATCATGTTGAGGGCTCCCTTCTACCTCTCCAAGTTGGCGATACCATACATGAGAAAAAGCAGCGATGGAACAGGCGTCATCGGCAACATGGCCTCCATACATGCGCACATCTGCACACTGAACAAGCCGGTCTACAACATAACGAAGTTCGGTTTGCGAGCATTGAGCCAGTCCATTTCGGCGGAGGGAGAAGGAAAGATTCGCTCGTTCACGGTAAGCACCGGTTTTGTAAAAACGGCCCTCGCCCTAAACCAGATTCCCGCTCAGGCCGAACAACGGAGCATATCCCCCGAAGCCGTGGTTCGGGATGTCATGATGGGACACTCCCGTATCAAAGAGATGATGTCTCCCATTGAAGTGGCGAACCTTTTTATCTTCGGATTTTCTCGATTCGCCGGATATCTGATCGGCGGTGATCTGCTGTTCGACGGCGGCATTGTGCGAACCTATGCCGATAAAAAAGCCGAGTAGCAAGGCCACCCATTATTACCGATCTTCCTATGGCCCGGTTTATGGCCTTGACCCATTGAACCGCAAAATGTTAGAAGCGTTGCATGGCTCGACAGTGATCCACTGGCCCCATGATTCATAACGCTTTGGATGAGGAAAACAATAATGCCGAAGCAAGACGTGAAGTTTCTTTGTGGTGAGGGTGCCGTTGATTTAATGCTCCCTGATTCGGTGCCGGTCCTGCAGATGAAAGAGCTTTACGACCTACCCGATCCTAAAAGTGCGGTTTACGAGGCACTGGCCGAACCCACGGAAAGCCCCCCGCTAGGGAAAATGGCTGTCGGAAGAAAGAGCGCCTGTGTGGTGATATCGGATTTTACCCGCCCCGTACCCAACAAAATCATCCTCCCCCCCTTACTCTCGGTTCTCGAATCGGCCGGCCTCAGCAAAAAAAATATCACGATCCTGATCGCCACCGGCATGCACCGGCCCAATTTGGGTGAGGAACTGGAAGCCTTGGTGGGGCGGGAAATCATGGCGAATTATCCCATCGTGAATCATTACTGCCGTAAACCGGAAGAATACCGGAAGGTCGACGAAATAGATGGTGCACCCATTGAGGTCAACCAACACTATCTCGATGCGGATCTCAAGATTCTAACCGGACTGATCGAACCGCATTTTTACGCAGGCTATTCAGGGGGTGGTAAGGCGATCCTGCCGGGGATTTCCAGCTTTGAAACCATGAAATTCATGCATTCCTACAAAATGATCGATCATCCCAAGGTGACCAACTGTGTCCTTGAGGGCAACCCATTCCATGAGTATGTAATTCGCGTAACGGAGCTGGTGGGGGCCGATTTTGTCTTAAACGTGGTCATCAACAAGGAACGACAAATTGCCGGCGTGTTTGCAGGGCATTACGATCATGCCCATCTGGCGGGCTGCCAAATGGTTTACGACCATTCGGTGGTTCGCCTGGAAGAACCTGTGGACATGGTCATTACGTCAGGCGGCGGGTACCCGCTGGACGCGACCTTCTACCAGGTCAGCAAGGCCTTGATCTGCGCCAAAGACATCCTGAGGAAAGGAGGCACCATCGTGGTTGCCTGCGAATGCCGCGAAGGCTTGGGAAGTCCTGAATTCTGCGGGATCATCCATTCGGTCTGCAGCCCTCAAGAGTTTTTCGCCGGCTACTGTGACCCGAAAGACCTTGTCATCGACCAGTGGTGTGCACAGAACATCTATCAAGCTTTGGACCATGCAGGAAAGATTTTCATTTATTCTCCCGGTCTTGCTCATGATGCTTTAAGAAACACCGGCGCAATCAGGATCGAAAATATACAACAAACAGTAAGCGACTTGTTAAACGCTCACCCCAAGACGGTCGCCGTACCCGATGGACCTTACGTCGTCGGCGTCGTTCAAAAACCTTTAAATGGTTGAGGCGTGCATTCGTGTGGTTTTCCCTGAGGAATGTTCCGAAGTTATGAATTGAAAATCAAAAACGCTGTGCCTCGTCATGGACCCATTTGGCTGACGAGTGGTTCCCATTTGACAATTTAACGATTAACAAATTAACCCATCAACGAAGCCTAATGTCCGAATCCGTGCAGATCATCTTGGGGATTATTTTCCTGGTCGGCGTTTACGCCTTGACCCGGTATGGGATCGTTTGGCGAATGAAACGCGCGGGCGCCTTCTTGTTAAAAGATTTAGAAAGAAGAGGCGCCGTTGACCCTGAGTCTGCAGTGCAACTCCCCTATGCCAAGAAAAGTTTTTTAAGAATTGGGATGCGGGATTTTAGACCCAAAGCCCTGGAATCTCTTGTTCAGAGTGGTATTGTGGGAAAAACCGAAGGCGGCGAATATTTCCTTAAGAAGAGACCGGAGGAGCTGACACTGTGATCTGCCGTATAGGTGCAATGTCCGGATCACAGCGTCTGCTTAATGAAAGGAGGTGGTAATGGACCCATGTTCTTATTTGAAGTGAAGTGCTTTTTTTACCACAAAAATTGAAAAGGAGGACAGCAAATGA
The DNA here is from genome assembly GCA_046496815.1 of Desulfatiglandaceae bacterium. Classification (GTDB taxonomy): domain Bacteria; phylum Desulfobacterota; class DSM-4660; order Desulfatiglandales; family Desulfatiglandaceae; genus JAWOGN01. The sequence goes on along the minus strand of JAWOGN010000365.1, from coordinate 4,995 downwards.
AAAAGTTTGGAGTGGTTATTCTGGCCGTGATGGTCGCGGCTGCCTTTATCGTGACGGTCACGACGGATTCGCATGCGCAAAAGAAAAAAATCGAGAAGTTCGCGGTGGATAAAAGAGCGGAACAATGGAAGGACAAAAAATGGACAACCTCGGATAAGAAAATCCGCTGGCGCATGAGCGACCCCTGGGGCGGACTGAACTTTCACGACATTTCCATTCATTTCGCCGACAGCGTGAGGGCTGCGAGTGGTGGAAGGCTGGATATCAAAGTTTTCCCCACGGGCGCCATCGTGCCCGCCATGGAAATCTTTGATGCCACGGCAAAAGGAACCTTGGATTGCTTTCACTCCTGGCCGGGATACTGGAAGGGCAAAAACGAGGCCTTTGTGGCTTTTGCCTCGGTGCCGTTCGGCCTTGACAATGAAGGCTACAACATTTGGTACTACGAACGCGGCGGAAAAGAGATGCTGGATGAACTCTATGGCCGTTACGGTTTGGTGCCCTTTTTCTGCGCAAATGTGGGCCAGGAATTGGGGCTCCACTCTAATAAGCGGGCGACCAAGATGGCCGACTTTCAAGGGATGAAAATCAGAACCCCCGGCTGGTACATGGACATTTTGACCCTGCTTGGTGCCTCGGTCACCCCCCTTCCGGGCAGTGAGATCTACCTTGCTCTGGAAAGGGGTATCATCGATGCCTGCGAGTTCAGCTCGCCGGCGGCAAACTATCCCCAAGGGTTTCATGAAATCACCAAGTACGTGATTGAGCCGGGAGTGCATCAGCCTTCGTGCCAGTTTGACGTGGTGATTAACAAAAAGAAATGGGATGAACTCCCGGAAGACCTGAAAGCCATTGTGGAGATCTGCGCCACGGAAACCCAGCTCTGGGCCAATGCGTGGCAGGAAAACCTGAATATCGAGGCCATCAAACGAATGGGAGAAAAGGTGGAATTCGTAATGATGGAAGATGAAGCCATCATCGAATTTGCGAAGACGTCCTATAAATACCTCGAAGATCTCAAGGCAAAGGACCCGGATGTGAAGAAGGTCCTGGACTCCCAGGAAGATTTTAAGAAGGCGTTCGCTCCCTGGAGAGAGATGCGGAGCCGTCTTGCGCCTTATCCATATGAGATGTACATTCAAGGTAAAATGATGCAGTAATTTACCCTCCACCTGCCCCGGCGAATGGAAGGTCGCCGGGGCAAACCTCCGGATTTGGAAAGGTAACGTGTCATGAAAAAATTCGTCCACGCTGTGGATGCGTTTAACAAATTCGTCGGCAGATGGTTTTGTTTGTTGATTCTTCCCCTTATCTTCGTTGTGATGTATGAGGTCGTCTTAAGAAGACTCTTCAATCGACCGACTACTTGGGCGTTTGAAATGACTGTCTATCTCTATGGCGCGCACTACATGTTCGGCATGGGTGTCACGTACCTCTTTGATCGCCACGTGCGTATTGATATCATCGCGCTTCAGTTCCCCCAAAAAGTCCAACTCTGGCTCCGTATCCTGACATTCATACTTATTTTTCTGCCGTTTGTGGGGGCTCTGACCTATGCTTCCATATCCTACGCCGCCCATTCCTGGGCCGTCTGGGAGCACAGCTGGAGTGCCTGGAAACCGCCCTTGTATCCCTATAAGACGGTCATGCCGGTCACACTCTTCCTATTACTTATTCAAGGGGTTGCCACCTTCATTCGTGATATCTATAAGCTCAAGGGAGAAGACATATGAATCCTGAGACCTTAGCCCTCATAATGTTCGGGACCCTGTTTATCACACTGTTTTTGGGTCATCCTCTGGCGTTTTCACTCGGTATTCTGGCGGTGGTGTTCGGCCTCATCGGTTGGGGCGGGTCTCCTGATTTGGTCTTTGGCCTTCTCGCCAACAGAGCTTATGGGGTTATGGAGGAGTATGTGCTTGTTGCAGTACCCCTCTTTATCTTCATGGCACAGATGCTGGACGCTTCCGGTATTGCGGAAAAACTCTTCCATGCCATGCATGTCGTGTTGGGACCGGTTCGAGGGGGGCTGGGCCTGGCAGTCATTTTCGCTTGCACCATCTTTGCCGCCTCAGCCGGGGTGGTGGGTGCGACCGAAGTGGCCATTGGTTTGCTCGCAGCGCCTGCTCTGATGAAGCGAGGATACGACATTCCATTGACTGCCGGGTGCATCTGCGCCGGCGGAACGCTGGGGATCATTATTCCACCCAGCATCATGCTGGTGGTTTACGGCAGCCTGGCGGCGATGTCCGTAGGCCAGCTTTTTGCCGCAGCCGCTGCGCCGGGGCTTCTCCTTTCGGTCCTTTACATGGCCTACATCGCCACCCGGTGCGGGCTTAACCCCTCGCTGGGACCCCCGCTTCCGAAGGAAGAGAGAATATACACATGGGGCCAAAAGTTGATAATGATATGCACCTCACTTTTCCCTCCCGTCGCCCTGGTATTCATGGTTTTAGGGAGTATCGTTTTTGGGGTGGCCACTCCGACGGAGGCAGCCGGCATGGGTTGCACAGGGGCACTGCTGCTCGCCGCCGGCTACCGCAAGCTCACATGGACGGCCGTTAGGGAGGCTGCGCATGCGTGCCTGCTCACCACCTCTATGGTCATGACGCTCTTCCTGGGTGGAAATGCCTTTCAAGCCATCTTCATGGGCCTCGGGGGTGGCGATGCCATCACCAACATCCTTTTAGGCCTTGAAGTGAGTCCGTATGTGGTGCTCTTTATCATGATGGGATGCGTCTTTTTTCTGGGGATGTTCATTGATTGGTTGGGAATCCTCCTCATCATCATTCCCATCTTTACGCCCATAACCATGGAACTGGGTTTTCATCAACTTTGGTTTGCCACACTCATCTGTGTGAACCTGCAGATGGCCTTTTTGACGCCGCCTTTCGGTTACTCGCTCTTTTATCTCCGCGGCATTGCGCCTCCTGAAATGACAATAATCCATATCTACAAGGGGGTGGTGCCGTTTATCTGCCTGCAATGGGTCGGTCTGATTTTATGCATCGTTTTTCCCGATTTCGTCCTCTGGATACCAAGGACATTTTTCGGTGCCGGTGCAGTGGGGTAGCCATTCTGCGAAACCGGATACAGTGTACTCGGGGACATTCCGGCTCATCAGCGGGATGGAGCAGGCCAGGGCCTTCGAGCGGGGCCTGACCGGGCTCACAAGGGCACCTTTTTTCGCCCATAACAATGTCGCTATGATGACGAACTTTGCCGGGAATTTTATGGCAAGATACCCCCTATAAAGAGGAAATTTTCAAATGAGCGACGCACTCCCTTTGCAACGTGTGGCTGTAATCGGAACCGGCATTCTGGGCACTCAGATTGCAATGCTTTCCGCATACACGGGCTACCATGTAAAAGTTTTTGATTCCAAGGCCGGCGCTTTCCGGGAAACGTTTGAAAGAATCCGGGCAGACCTTGAAGGTAAGGGCATCGATCCTTTTATCCCCTGGAAACACTGGGACCAATGCGCAAAAAGCGTCGAGCAACGGACAGACTTGGGGGAAACAGTAAAAGCGGCTGAGCTGATTATTGAAGCCGTCCCGGAAAACCTCGACCTGAAAAAAAAGGTTTTCAGGGAGCTTGGTGAAAAGGCACTCGCGGGGGCAATCTTTGCAACCAACAGTTCCTCGATTCCGGTATCCCGCCTTGAAGCGAGCAGTGGACGCCCGGAGTATTGCCTGAACATCCATTTTTATTTTCCGCTGCAGGGCACCAACATGGTGGACATCATGGGAGGGACGCGGACCTCGCCCGAGGTATTGGAAAAGGGCAAAGCCTGGATTCGTTCCCTTCGCTTTATTCCGCTCACCGTCAACAAAGAACTCCTGGGTTTTTGCTTCAATCGTGTCTGGCGGGCGATCAAGAGAGAAACGCTTTACATGTGGGGCAATGGGTTCGTGAATTTCAGGGATATCGATCGCGCCTGGATGGTTTTTACGGGAATGCGGGAAGGACCCTTTGCACTGATGGACAAGGTGGGACTGGACGTGGTCCATGACATTGAGATGGTTTATTACAACGATTCGAAGGACCCCAAAGACATTCCGCCGGACGCGCTGAAGAAAAAAATGCAAAAAGGAGAATTGGGAGTCAAAAGCGGCAAGGGGTTCTACACTTACCCGGACCCGGAATATCTCGATCCCGATTTCTTGGACCCCTCGCGGTGAACTCCGCCGTTTACGAAACCCGGGAATCGAACACAACGCATCCAAACGCTTCAATACCGGAAGCGCGGCGTTTTCACGTTTTTTTCTCTGAGGTTCCGCCCAGTTCCCCCTTCTATATTCGCACTTGAATGAGTAAGTTTTTTCCTATAGAAGATCCTCTGGCCACATGAATCTTCAGGAAAATCATGGAAGCATGCGTCTGCGCTCGTGTGCCTAAAACCGGTCACAACTGACTGAAGTGTCCAATTAAACCATCCTTGACATAATAGCCGGATGAAATCTTTTAGAAAAATAAACCGCTTCACCCAAACAATCACCAGGAATGCCGTGATGTTGTCTCTCGCGATGGGTTTTGCGATGCAGTTTCCCCGGTCGGCTGCATCATCGTGGCTCATCAGCCCCACGAAATTCCATGCCTCGGTTCATGGTCAAAATTCCTGCCGGGACTGTCATGAAGATGTTGACCAGGATTTTCACCCGAACCCGAATGACATCAACAAAAGCGCGGATGATTTCTTTCATGTGGATTCGTGTTTATTTTGTCATGATAATATTTCAGACGACCTGGATCAGGGTGTCCATGGCGCCCTGAAAATCGAGAACACCGGAGAATACACGAATTGTCTCAAATGCCACGACCCCCACTACCAGCCGCCTATCCGAGAGGAGGCGGACCTTTTCGATTCTGCGGTGCCGCGCCACGAGCAATGCGGTGCCTGCCACATCCGCCGGTCGAAACTCCCGCCGTGGTCGCCGGAAGATCAAGCTTGTATGAGCTGCCATGAATATCTCGATCCGGATAATGTTGAGGCGG
>JAWOGN010000311.1:0-8710 GCA_046496815.1 Desulfatiglandaceae bacterium | reverse complement strand
AGATATCGACAAGGGCGCGGCAGGCGTTATCATAGCCCAGGCGCTCCATCCAGCCGCGTCCGTCTTCCATCCCGAAGCGGTGGTGGTTTTCCGATTTTTCAATAACTCAAGGCATTCATTCTTTGTCTCAATTACGGGACGTTTACCCCACAATCAAATGACTGAGGCGGAATTGGGTATTCCTATCATCTCCCTTTTTAGATATCTTAACCGTCAACAGGCGCCGGGGCCTGCCGCGCGGTTGGATCCTGTTTGTCACCGGGCCAGGTTATTGCCTTGTCTTTGAGTTTCTTGAATTTGGAGGAAACGCTTTCCAGCTTGGCTTCCCATTCAGGATTGGCAACTTGGCCCTCGGTCACTTTAAAGTAGACCTGCATCAGGGCGGTCATGCCGATGGGCTCAATTACCGCCTGTTTGATTCCCCAGGCGAAGACCAAGGCCAGAATCAGCGTTAGCGGTCCGGCCGTGCCCGGAAAAAGACTTACTAAAAGGGCCACCGGTCCGAGTACCACCAGAAAGACCACAAAAGTTGCCGCCCAGATAAAAATCGCCAGCCATACGGCGTTTTTAAGGAACTTGGTATAGTTCTGGGCATACAGGATGAGTGCGGTGCGGCCTCCTGCCCAAGGATTATCGGCGCGGGTTTTCATAAGATATGCCAGGATGACTTCGTCAAGATAAGTAAGGGAAAGGGTGATGATGGTATTTAAGAACTTCATGGCGCCGGCCGCACCAGGAATCGGCAGAATGGTGGCGATACTGAAAAATGCCCTGTTGAAAGCCCTCAGGATGCCTTTGACCAGCTGATCCAATCCAAAAAGCACGGTGGACGTGGTAAATCGTTCCTGCACCTGTTGGCGGGCGTATTTGATCTGACCCTTGCCGCCGGGGATATCCCTGCCTTCGACCAGCTCAACCAGAACGGCGATATGCCCGGCTTTGACGATGTAGAGCAGATACTCACGGATAAAATACATGATGACTGAGGCAACACCAAACCCGGCAAGGCCGCCCCACATGCCCCCGGCCGGCGCATTTTTCGCGATGGCCCCTATACCGTAGCCGATACCGGCTCCAGTGCCGGTGATGATCACAAAGGCCAGGGTGATGCCGAAATAGACAAGCAAACGAAAAAGCAAGAAAGGTGCTGTTTTCATCATTAACCCCAATACTTCACCGAAACTGAAATCTTTCATAAGCAAGCTCCCCGTGTTTGTTGTCCAATCAGGCAATTCCCGACAATTTGCTTTATTGTTTCCATTTCCCTCACACCACACAATATTGATCATTGGCCACTATTTTCAGCGGTAAACAGCTAAAAAAAGCTGCTTTCAGACGTTGGGAAACTACCAGATTACAAAATTGCACGTCAAGGCCCCTCAAGATTTTTTATGACCCAGGGGAGCGCGATGGGAGAACTGCGCCCGGGTGGGCGGCTCCACGAAAGTCCGGATCGAAGGGACAGGAAAACCAGGTCGGACGCCTTAAATCCTGCGAGCCGAACGCATCGCCGATCTCTTGAATCTCACGGCGCAGGCAGGAAAGATCAGCCCGCTCCCGACCGGGCGGAAGCGGCGTCAGGCTGGATTTCCGATGGATTCACCAGGGTGACCAGCCTGTCCTGTAGGGTGCAGGAAGAAAACTCCTGTTTCCGTCTTATCCATTCCATGGTTGCCGATTGATATATGAATACATGCGTGGGGTCTTTTATGTAGTACCAGTTGCCGAAGTCTATTTCCGGGCTATATAGCTGAGTCATGCAAAAGAGTCTTCCCTGGGGATTCAGAAGTCGCTTCAGCAACGCAAATTCTTTGTCAGGTGAATAAAAATGCTCAATCACTTCACAACAAACGATGTAGTCGTAGGTTTCTTCAAGTAATGTCGGATGGTTATGGAAAAAGGGGTCGTATTGAACAATATTGAAGCGATGCTCATGCAAAAGCTTCGATATCACCGGCCCGGTACCGGCACCGAAATCCAGCCCCGAGTGATCCGGGGTAAAATCCCTCAGCACGGAAGAGACGATGGGCGACACGAACAGCCGATACCCCGGATCATCCACATCGTTGTTATGGGTTTCATCCCCGGCTTTTTCTTCCTCAATGCTTGGCCGGTGCCGGACATGACGATAGAGTCCCCGACATTCGCCGCATAGGTGGAATGGAGTTCCCGGAATTGCATTTCCCGAACTCCGACATAAAGGGCACGCCATGTCATCGGTTTTCATATTGTTATCGGCACGTGCTCTCAATGTACTCGTTCGACTCCATCCTCTCAGGTTTTCATTTTGAGGGTATTTTCGTGAATTTCCAGGTCCCGGCCGCTGTGCAGCACAAATCGAATCCTTTTGACGGATTTCAGGTTTGGAATGACTTCCACAATAGTTCTGAATGCCACCTCGGCCGCCTTTTTTACGGGATACCCAAATGCGCCGGTGGAGATTGCCGGAAACGCAATCGACGCTATCTCATGTTTTTCGGCGAGTTGCAATGCATTGCGATAACATTTTGCCAAAAGCTCATCTTCCGGTTTATCCACGCCGTACACAGGCCCCAAGCAGTGAATGACATGCGGGTTGGGCAAATTATGTCCGGTCGTGATAACCGCCTCTCCGGGTTCAATCGGCGCTAATGGTCGACATTCCTCCGCAAGCCCCGGACCTCCGGCACGATGAATCGCCCCTGCCACACCTCCGCCCATCATAAGTTGAGCATTTGCGGCATTGACAACGGCGGTAATCCCTATTTGCAAAGCGATATCTCCTCTAACACACTCGATTTTGACGCCCAATATCGTTTTCTCCATGATAAAAACACCTCCTTCTATCATTTTTGATCGGCGTTGTCGCTGATTGTATTGGAAGATTGTCGCAAGTTTCCTGAATCTCAGTCATCCTGCCATCAAGAGCCATCCAACTTCCGCCAGGCCTGCCGCTTTGTCAATCTCTTCGCCGTCTTCCATGCATCGAGTGTTCGTGCCTGCAGGTCAAGTGTGCCGGGCTTGTTTTCCCAGTTCCCGATACAAGGCGTGCTTACGCCGAGCAGCCTGGCGAATTGGCTTTGCGACATACCGAATTTTACGCGCAATCCGGCAACGGCCCTGCCGCTGACGGGGCGGACCCTCGAAGCGGCTCGCGATGTCTTCCTCGCGACGTCGGACGTCTTTGGACCCTTGGTCCTTTTTCCGCCGGTTCCGGCTTTGCGCTTCGCCGTCCGTTTGACTGCGATCCTGGAAGTTTTTTTCGACTTTGGGGCAGCCTTCTTCGGGCGCGGGGAGGACTTTGCCTCGGCGGGGGACACCCCTTTCGCCATCTCGATGCCGAACACATCGGCCAGTTCATCATCGGGGATGTGCTTGCGGCCGCCTTTTATTCCCCCGGCGGCGGCCACGCCGACCTCGGCACTGATCAATTCTTCATGGTCAACCCCCCGCAAAAGGAACAGCAACTCCGGTTGCTCGTCAAGCCGCGCGCCCACGCCGTAAAGCACTGCCGCCACGTGCTTGCACATGACGGCCCAGTCCGGGCAGCTGCAATGCAGGCCGATCTCACCGGACAAGGGGAAGAGACCGTTTTTTCGGTCCGTCACCACGGACATTACGTTTTGGGAGAGCCTGCCCTGAAGCAGCTCCAGGAGCGAGCCGATTTGCCCGGCGCATCGCTCTTTCACATCTTTCCATTTTTTGGAAGGAAAGGGCTTGATGGCGACTTTGACCGTGTAGAGTCGGGAACCACTAACCATGGCGGTGATTTTGCCTTTGGCGATGTCAAGGTGGCACACAGAGCCGTTGCGGATATACGTGCGGCCGCGCGGCAAGCGATTTTCGTAATCGCTGAACGACTCGAGGTGATCACACCAGGCCGCCCCCCAAAAGGTTCGCACGATCTTTCTTCCATCGATCTCCACGGGCTTGATATCAAGCCCCTTCTTTCGGAGGGTCTCCATTTTCTTCAGGGCGCGCGCGCGGCGCGCGGCCACGGGTACATACGGTTTCCAACCGTACCATCTCATCATTCGTCTCCTACAATTTTGCCCGATCTACATCGAGGGCCACGACCTTGAGCAACTCCTCATTGCTCATCTCTGTCAGCATGGATTCGCCTCCGGCCTTCAGAATGTCGTCGGCAAGGCTTGTTTTCTCTTCGATCAAGGCGTCGATCTTTTCCTCGACCGTCCCCCGGCAAATGAACTTGTGTACAACCACGTTTCGGTGTTGGCCGATGCGGAAAACCCGATCCGTGGCCTGGTTTTCCACAGCCGGGTTCCACCATCGGTCGAAGTGGACCACGTGGGAGGCGGCAGTAAGGTTGAGGCCCGTACCGCCCGCCTTGAGGGAAAGCACAAAAAAAGGCGGCCCGTCTTCCCTCTGGAACATGTCAATTAAAACGCTGCGTTTTCTCACCGCTGTTCCGCCATGCAGAACAAGTCCCTCGCGCCCGAAAATTCCTCCCAGAAAGGCGGCGATCGGCTCGGTCATCTCGCGGAACTGGGTGAACACGAGAACTTTTTCCTGCCGCGACGCGATTTCCTCACAGATTGTCATGAGCCGATCGAATTTACCGCTGTCGTCCGGTTCATATCCACCGTCACCGACGAACTGACTCGGATGATTGCATATCTGTTTGAACCGCATCAGATAGGCCAGGACCAGTCCGCGCCGCTTCATCCCGTCAAGTCCTTCGAGTTCCCGCGCGAGTTCCTTCACCGCCTTGGCGTACATCGCCGCCTGTTTTTTCGTCAGTCCGCAAAACGCCTTCATCTCGGTCTTGTCCGGCAAATCTGCAATAATGGCCTTATCGGTCTTGAGCCGTCTGAGCACATAAGGTCTGACCAGATTTCGGAGAGGCGCGTAACGGTCATGCTCCCTCGCCTCCAGGCCCTTGACGAATTTCTTGAATTTGGCGGCCGAACCGAGCAGGCCCGGGCAGAGGAAATCGAACAGCGACCAAAGATCGGAAAGCCGGTTTTCCACCGGTGTACCTGTAAGCGCGATCCGGGCATCGGCCTTGAGTTGTTTGACCGTTTTCGTCTGCCGTGTGGAAGGGTTTTTGATGGCCTGGGCCTCGTCCAGAATCACCAGCCGCCATTGCAGATCAAGCAGCCATTTCTGCCGAAGCAGCATGCCGTATGTGGTCAAGACAACATCGGTTTTTTGAATCACGCTATCCGGGTTTTTGGCCATGACGGAAAGAGATGCCTTGTCCATCTCCGATGGATGGATAAACCGGGCTTCAAGCGATGGCGCGAAACGCCGCATCTCGGCCTTCCAGTTGGCAAGAAGCGATGCCGGCAGCACCAGAAGCGAGGCTTTAGCGGACGCCCCATTCTCCTTCAGCGCCAGCAGCAGCGACAATATCTGAACGGTTTTTCCCAATCCCATGTCGTCGGCAAGACAGGCACCGAGCCCGAGGTTAGACAGGAGCCAGAGCCAATTGTGCCCGACCTCCTGATACGGACGCAGCGCACCCCGAAACTTTTTGCTGGGTTTGCCGGAGGCCATTCGGTCCGGATTGCGCAAGCCTTTAAGAACATCGGAAAGCCATTCGCCCGGCTCAACGAAGGCCCACTCGTGTTCTTCACTCTCCGGTAAACCGTCGGCTTCCAAATCCGCAGCCGCTCCCGCCAGAAGACGCATGCCCTCGATAAATGAGATCCCCTCGCCGGCGGTCTTAGCCTCCAATTTTTTCCAATGCGCCAACGCTCTGGACAACTTTTCCCGATCCACTTCAATCCACTGCCCCTTCACGTAAGCAAGGCCGTCCTCCGCCGCCATGATCCCACGCCATTCCTTCTCGCTCAGGTTGCGTTCACCCAGAGCAAGGTCGATCTTGAAGTCCAACATCGCATCGACGCCGAAACGGCTCTGCCTTTTCTCGCCGATGGTCACCGCCACCCGCGGCCGGGGGCGTTTCCGCCACCAGTCCGGCAGCCGCACCAGAAGGCCGCTTTCTTCGAGAAGCGGCACACTCTTAAGAAGGCGGTAGGCTTCGCCCGGCGTCCACGCCAGGGGGTGAAACACCTCGCCGGAATCGACCAGCTCCTTGACATAGTCGACCTTTTCGGACGCCCGATATACAGGTGTAAGCAGATTGATCAGCGCTTTCTTGTTGCGTTCGCCCGCATATTCCTGCAGGGCCGTGCCCAGGGGCCGGTATTGCACCCGCCCTCCCTTTGAAAGCCTTGGCGCGTAGGTGGCCAGAAACGCAAAAGGCAAGTCCGGATCTCGCTTGTTCTCGGCAAGGTGAAAGCAGACACGTCCGACCTGGCGCCAGATCGGGGCGCGCTTCTTCAGCCATCCCGCCAGGCCGTTCCCGGATGCGGCGACCTCTTTTTGCAACCATACGTCCAAATCCACCCAGAGACTACCAAGGACCTCAAGGTTCAGATATTCTCCCCCCTGCATGGGCGGCACGGAGAGCAGCAGGGTCGCCAGTTCGGATTCAAGAGGCGGCTCTACCGGATCCATGCCGCTTCCCACGGACTCGGGCGTGCGGCAGAGTCGGGTCAGATAGCCGCAGGCAAAATCCCGCCAAAAGGAGAACGGCGGTGACGGCGGCGCATCCGGTTTTGTGGCGGCGAGCGTGAAAAGGCCTGCCGCCTGGCTGGTCGAAAAGGCGGCCGCAACGCGCTTCATCCAGGCATCCGGGGTTGCGCCGATATCATCGTCGCCTCTCTTCTGCAGGTGAAGACGACCGGAAGGTTTCAAAGTTAGTTCATAGTTCATCTCATTCCTAAACAGCCTACGTGTTCTTATTTGGATGCTTGTTAAGCCGGTCGTCGCGCCGCAGCATCACAAGATCATCATCCAGACCGTGCCGCACGATATTCAGACGAGGCGAAAGCGATGCCACATGTTCGGCTGAGATATGGGCCAATCGGACTGGAAAGAGGCTCGGGCTGTCGAGCAGGTCTTTTATGCTGGTCGACTCGTTGGTCCCGGCGCGGAGGGACGCTTCCACCATCCAGGCGATAAGCCTCGGTTTTTCAACCGGATACTGTTTCCCTTGACCGTAGACGCTTTTGTCGATCGTCTCGTTCAAAACAGCCCAATTCTATTCGTTCGTGAAGCCGACCGGCGTGATCGTAGCTCGTGTTGAAAGCGCTCGGAGCTCGGCCATTTCGTCTTTCGTCAGAGGCCGGTCGATGGCCAGAAATTCGTAATACTGGTATTCGCTCATGATTTCAGTTCTGCCTTTATCCGCCGGTATTGGTTCGGATATTTTCTAGCGAGCCCCCAGCCGGTCTTTTTGGAAAAATTGCGTCAGTTGTAAAGAAATCCTGTACAACTGAATTATAAACAAAACATATATGGGTATTAAGACCTTTTCAATACCTATTTATTGGGTATTTTACCTATTTCGCCATCTTGCATTGGGTCCACGCCCCAAGCACTCCAATTTACCCGCTTGTTTCCGCTCTCTCAGGATCTTTCGAATCAGGTCGATCCCGACATGAGGGCAACTCTCCTGAATGTCACGTATGGTAAAGTCGTTCCTGAAATGTCCGATAGCATCCACTACCATTGCGGTTTTGGTTCCTCTACTCCCGGTAAACAACCCAACTCGACGTTCAAACTCTCTATAGGATCCAAGCAGCATGACCCCCAGGAAATATTCCCACCAGGGTAAAATGGGGTGCCGCCCCTCATGCCAACCCTGGGAGGAAGCGTAAAGACAGTCATAATATTCTTCCTTGGTTTGTTCGACCAACTGTTCCAAACTGATGTAGCGGCCGAGTTCATAGCCCGCCTTGTAAAGCAAAAGCAGTGTCAGGAGTCTGGCCATGCGACCGTTGCCGTCAAGAAAAGGATGGATGCACAAAAAATCGAGAACATAGGCGGAAATGAGAAGCAACGGTTCTATCTCCCCGTTTTTCCAATGCGAATCAAAATTGCGGTGAAGCGTTTCCATGGCCTCCGGGGTCCGGTGCGCGGGGACCGGTGAAAACGGACGACCTTGCTGCCGTCGGGCCTGTTTTCGGTAATCTCGTTGTCCACCGGTTTCCACTTGCCCCCCCCACGTCCACCTCCTTGTCAGGGAAAACGGTCATAGAGACTTGATTTCCAAATCCATTCAATTGATAGCGGGGGAATCGGGCAAGAATTCAATATGAGGAAGGGTCGAAAGGCGCCTTACTGGGAAGATCGCTATCATGCGATGGCGATAGAAGCAGACAGACATTTGTTTCAGTGTCTTGTTTGCATTGACCTAAACATGGTTCGTGCCGGAGTAGTTGAGCACCCATCGGAGTGGGGGTTTTGTGGATACCATGAGATCCTGACACCTCGGCAACGATATACATTGATTGATTATGATGGACTGAGAAGTCTGCTCAATTTTGATTCGATTGATGATTTCGCTGCTACGTATCGTGGATGGATTGAGGAATCGCTGGGTGGAGGTAATAGTCTTCGAGATGCGAAATGGACGGAGAGCGTTGCTGTGGGCAGCGAGGCGTTTGTCACCGCCACGAAGGAAGTCCTTGGAGACAAGGGCGAGGGGCGCGCGGTGATTGGTTATGATGGGAGCTATGAACTCCGGGAATCCCCAGCGGCTTACAAGGGTATTTTTGGGCATAAAAAAGGGGCTCTAAGACACCAAAATGAGTACCTTTGGCGAAATACTGATTGAAAATCAATATGATGGCTCGTGATGGCTTGGGCGAGTCTTTATAGTAGTCATGTAAATTGATTGCTTTAAATTGAATGCCTT
>JAWOGN010000203.1:0-9797 GCA_046496815.1 Desulfatiglandaceae bacterium | reverse complement strand
TTTTGAGGGGAAACGGATTCGGCCGAATGAGAGGAGGGCGCATATACTTCGGGTTGAGGTTCCCTGCATCATCGTGGTCACCGGCATGATAGCGCTTCAGCCCCAAATGTCCCACCGCAGATGCTTTTAAAGTCCAAAGATGGGCGGGGGCCAAGATCGCGTTGTGTCCCAGTGCGTCTCTAATCAGCGGCGCCTGGCGTGGATAATCATTTCCGATGAAGCGCGTCGGTTTTTCAAAGAGGGCGGGAAAATCCTCCAGTCTCGCGTACCTGTCCGTCATGTTTCGGCTGAGATGACTGCGGTTGCTCCAAGCAAACTGAGCCGCGAAAAACTCCCCTTTTCTGGAATCAAGTATGGGCGTTATAGACGCATCCGAGTAAGGGATTTGAGCCGCCAGTGCTTCCAAACTGGAGATCCCGAGGATGGGAACCTCAAGTGCGTGGCACAGGCCTTTTGCAGCAGAAAGACCCACCCTGAGGCCGGTAAAGCTGCCCGGCCCCGTTGCAACCGCAACCGCCCTCACGGCCGCAATATCTGTTTCGGTTGTGGCGAGCAGGAAATCCAAGGCCGGCATAAAACTTCCAAAGCGGCCTTTTTTCCCGGAGGCGGAGAACTCAGCCAGAATTGCTTCGTCCTCCCGCATCAACGCAATGCTGAATTGCAGTGTGGATGTGTTTATGGCGAGTATCATTGAAAAGACTCACCCGAAAAATTTTCCTATGAGCTTTTCAAAGAGCTTGATTCTGCTGAGATCGTTGTACGTGACAACGACCATCAGGAGAACGAGCAAGAAAAGGCCGACTTTCAGCGCGTACTCGCGTGTCCGGATGCTGAGGGGCTTTCCGAGGACAAGCTCCATGAGCAAAAAGATAATGAGCCCCCCATCGAGGATCGGAATCGGAAGAAGGTTCAATATTCCCAGGTTGACACTGATAATCGCCATAAATGGAATTAAATAACTGAAGCTTTCTTGCGCCAGCTGTCCGGTCATTTGGCCGATCAGGATAGGGCCTCCGACCGTCTTTAGCGATACGACTCCCTGAAATAGTTTTGCAATCACCAAACAAGTCAGATGAATCCACTTCCATGTATCGCGGGTCGCCTTTTTCACCGCTTGCCACAATCCGAGTTCCAAGGTTTTCACTTTTCCAGAAGACACGATGCCGATGAGTGCCGACTTGACATCTTCTCCGAATTCATTTTTTACGGTCGCCGTTTCCGGAACAACGGTCACCTCGATCAGTCGACCTTGTCTTTGAATGGTAACCGCCAGCGGTTTTCCTGCTCCATTTTGAACCAACGCTTTGATGTCCGCCCATTCTTCAACCTTTTCCCCTTGGATGGCGATGACGGTATCGCCTTTCATAAGGCCGGCCTTCTCTGCAGGTGAGTCGTCGGTGATCTGTCCGATTTCCGGAGGAATCACCTGGATTCCGGAGACAAAATACAGACCGAAAAACATCACCAAAGCCAAGGCCAAATTGAAGATTGGGCCGGCGCTTACAACGGCCATCCTTTTGAGGACGTGTTGATTGTTAAACGCTCTTTCCGCGTCTTCGGGGGTAAGTCCCGGGGCGTTTTCGTCCTGGACATCCTCCCCCAGCATTTTGACGAATCCCCCCAGCGGGATAATCCGGATGGAGTATTCGGTCTCCCCAACCTTTTTCCAAACCAACCGGGGGCCGAATCCGAGCGAAAATTTGAGCACCTTGATACCGAAGGATTTCGCGATGAGAAAATGCCCTAACTCATGAAAAAAAATAAGAATCCCCAAGACAACCGCGAAGGGAAGTATGTAATATAGTAAAAAGCTCATAATTCAGTCCGAATCTCCTGATGGCATATATTTGTAGTATAATACAATTCGGCTCCGTTGGCAAAACATCTTAAACTTGATCACGCTTTTCTCGCACCAGATCTCGCGCAGTTTTCCTTGCCCAGCTGTCAGCCCTCATCACCGCCTCTAAATCATCAACGGCATGTACCTGATGGGTTTCCATGGTTCTCTCGATCATATCGGGAATATCAAGAAAGCCGATTCCGCCATGAAGGAAGGAGTCAACAGCGACCTCATTCGCACCGTTTAATACACACGGCATGCTGCCTCCGATTCGAGAAGCTTCCAGCGCGAGCGCGAGGCACCTGAATCTTTTGAGGTCGGGCTTTTCAAAGCTGAGTGTCCCGACCTGCTCGAGCTCCAGAGGCGGAAGCTGATTTCTCATATGCTGCGGATAGGAGAGGGCGTAGGATATGGGGATGAGCATGTCGGGAATGCCCATCTGGCAGATGACGGAACCATCGGTATATTCCACCATCGAATGTACGATGCTTTGGGAATGGATGAGAATGTGGATTTGTTCCATTTCCAAATCAAAAAGCCATTTGGCCTCAATGACTTCGAGACCTTTATTCATTAAGGTTGCCGAATCGATGCTGACCTTTGGTCCCATGTTCCAGTTGGGATGGTTCAGCGCCCGGGCCGCCGTAATGCCTCGCATTTCCTCCAAAGATAAATTCCTGAAAGGACCCCCTGAGGCAGTTAGAATCACGCGTCTCAGATTTTCCTTTGGATGTCCCTGAAGGGACTGAAGGATCGCGCTGTGTTCGCTGTCAATGGGTAAAACCGATACGCTCCGCCTCCGAGCTTCAGCCATCACCAATGCGCCGGCCATGACCATGGTCTCTTTGTTCGCCAACGCAATATTCTTGCCGGCCTTTATGGCGGAATAGGTGGGCAGTAGACCGGCCGCGCCGGTCATCGCGGATATGACGGTGTCTACTGCGTCCAAGGCAGCCACATGCATAAATCCCTCGGGCCCAAAGAAAATTTTTGTCTCGGCGGCACGGGGTAACTGCGCTTTCATTTCCTGCGCTCGCGACGCCTCCAGCACCGCGACAGCCTGTGGCTTGAAACTTTCGATCTGTTCCAAAAGCAATGAAATATTCCTACCCGCTGCCAATGCAATCACCTCATATTCTTCAGGGTATGCTTCGATGACCTTGAGCGCATTGACGCCGATGGAGCCTGTAGAACCTAATAGGGCTAATTTTTTCATAACCTGTCTGAACGACTACCTCGCATAGTTTTGCATCATAAGGTATGATAGTTTCGTAAAAATTCGGAAATCACCTTTTTCCGTCATTCCGGTGTAGACCGGAATCCATCTTTTTCAATTACTTAAGGAGGAGCTGGACCCCGTTTTTCAACGGGGTGACGACTTTTTACGTTTTCATCAGGTATGATAGTTTCGTAAAAATTCGTCACTCCGGCATTCGGATACGCCTCAGGATATCGAAAAAGAAAGATAGATGTAAAGTATGGGAATAGAAAAGAGCAGACCATCAATCCGGTCCAGTATTCCACCATGTCCCGGGAGAATGTGCCCTGTGTCTTTTACGCCATGATTCCGCTTCAACATGGATTCGGCCAAATCCCCAATCTGTCCTGCAATACACAGAGAGGCGGCCAGCATCAGCATTTCCGATACGACTCGGTTGATGGGCACTGCTTTCAAAAACACAAAAGTTATAAAGATGCTGCTCAACAGGCCGCCGATCGCCCCCTCCCAGGTTTTGCCGGGACTGATCCTTTGATGAAGTTTATGTCGACCGAGAAACTTACCGAAATAAAATGCACCCGTGTCACTTGCAAAAATGACAATCAAAAGATACAAAATCCATAGGTTACCTCTCGGATAAAAGCGGTCGATATGCAAAAGCATTGACAACGGAATCCCCACGTAGATGGGTCCCAATACGGCGCCGGCAATACAGCCTGTCCCCTGTGGGTCCGGTGCGGGACGGCTGATCATGTAGTATGCCATCGGCACAAAAGCCAAGAGGGTGATCACAAAGGGCACGAGCAGGATTTGGCGCAGGTATACGGCGGCAAACAACGCCAGCGTGAGCAGGTAACTCGACCACCGGACAAATTTGGGCGGCACCGAATCATTCAGCCGATAAAACTCAATCAGGGCGGCAACTGACGCACTGTAAAGGAGCATATACAGCGGCCATCTGTACTGGGAGACGATGAGGAAAATGAGAATGGGTAACGCGATGATACCCGTAAGCCATCGCTTTAAGTGCATGCTGAACCTATTCTTCGCTCCGCTCACAGCGGCAGGCCCGGGTGCCCAAAAAAGCGGATGAATCGCTCCGACGTTCCGTTGTTTCAAGACCCATGAATTCGAAACACCACAAGTCAAGATTTGGTAAAAAGCGCCGCTGGTCCGTCAAGATAGGGTGCCCCCAAATCTTCTTTCCCGATTTTGGAAGTCCGAAATTGCCGCTAAAAATTCATCCTTTCCCATATCGGGCCAGAGGGTCGGGGTGATGTAGATCTCGGTGTAGGCGATTTGCCACAGAAGAAAGTTACTGATCCGGTACTCACCGCTGGTCCTGATGAGTAAATCAGGTTCGGGCATGCCTGCGGTGTAAAGGCAGCTTGAGACCAGTTGTTCCGAAATGTCCGCGGCGGTGATCCGTCCACTTTGAACCTTTTCGGTGATTTGCCGTATCGCATCGATAATCTCTTGTCGGCCGCCGTAACTGAGGGCCAGGGTCAGCACCATTTTTCTATTGGAAGCGGTCTTTTCAATGGTGTCAAGAAGGACTTTTTGCGTGTCGTTCGGCAGCTTATGGACTCTTCCAATGGTTTGAAGCCTGATGCCGTTCTCCTGCATCTCTTTCGATTCCATTTTGAGAAACCGTTTCAGGAGTTTCATGAGGCTCTGGACCTCTTGTGTGGGTCGTTTCCAGTTTTCCTCTGAAAACGCGTACAAGGTCAGCCAGGGAATTCCGATTTCCCGGCTGGCCCTGACGATCGCCCGCACCGCGTCCGCTCCTTTTTCATGCCCGCGGAGCCGGCTGATTCCCTTTTTCTTCGCCCATCTGCCGTTTCCGTCCATGATAACGGCGACGTGCTTTGGTAATCTTTCGTGATCAACTGAGATCATGGTACCCTGGGTTGAATCTTGCTGAGAAATTGGCTTCATCCGTCGGTTGATTTGCTATCGGAAGCCGGCCGGGGTTTCCCCTTCAATCCGACTCGAGGAGGTCCGGCGGTAATTTTCCTGAAGTGCATGGAAACGATAACGGGATGGCCGTGACGTCGCGCTGGGGTGAGGGATCGCTAGAATTCAATGATTTCCTTCTCTTTTTCGGCACTGATTTTATCGATTTTTTTTATAAAGTCGTCCGTTATTTTTTGCACTTCATCTTGGGACTTATACATCTCATCTTCCGAGATTTCTTTATCGTTTTTTAAATCCTTAAACATCTCATTGGCTTCCCGTCTGTGGTTTCTGATCGCAATCTTGCTGTCTTCAGCCATCTTTTTGGCCACCTTTGCCAATTCCTTGCGACGCTCCTCGGTCAACGGAGGGATGGATATTCTGATAATTTTACCGTCATTCATTGGAGTCAGGCCCAGTTCGGATTTCAGAATGGCTTTTTCAATACCTCCAATGATGGACTGATCCCACGGCTGTATCGTGATGAGCCGGCTTTCAGGCACAGAGATCGAGGAAACCTGTTCCAGCGGCATTTGAGTTTCATAACAATCGACCTTGATGCCGTCAAGCAAAGCGGCGGAGGCACGGCCCGTTCTTATTCTTTTGAAATCCCTTTGAAGGGCTTCGCCGGTTTTGGCCATTTTTTGGCGCAGTTCGGAAAGAATTTCATCCTTCATGGTGATTCCCCTGTGATTAATGTTCCCACTTTTTTCCCGGTAACCGCTTTCATAATGCTTTGTTTTTTCTTAAGATTGAACACAAGGATTGGTAGACCCTGGCCCATGGCCAGCGACACCCCCGTCAGATCCATAACCTTCAGGTTTTTTTTAAGCACCTCACCGTAGGTCAACCGAGAAAATCGCTTCGCAGAAGGTTCTACCTCGGGATCCGCATCATAGACACCGTCAACCCGGGTTGCCTTCATAAGTATCTCGGCATTGATTTCCATGGCCCGAAGGGCCGCGGCCGTATCCGTCGTAAAATAAGGGTTTCCGGTACCACCACCAAAGAGGACCACGCGATTTTTTGATAAATGACTGATGGCCCGGCCCCGGATATAGGGTTCGGCAATCTTAATCATGTCGATGGCGGTCATGATCCGGTTTTCAGTGCCGAGGCGCTGCAATGCCTCACCCAAAGCCAGGGCATTGATAATGGTCGCCAGCATGCCCATGTGATCGGCCGCCACGCGCCCCACACCATACCCGACCGACTGAAGACCTCTGAATATGTTGCCTCCGCCGATTACAATCGCTATTTCGACGCCGAGCTTGTGGACGGAGGATATTTCCAATGCCACGTCTTGAAGCACTGAGGGATCAATACCAAAGCTTTCATTTCCCATCAGCGCCTCTCCACTTAATTTGAGCAGGATGCGCGTGAACCGAGGGCGCGGCTCAGGCATGGGAGTCTCCGAGCTGAAATCGGACGAATCGTCGGATTACGATGTTTTCCCCGGTTTTGGCAATCATCTCATTCAAGAGATCTTGAATCGTGATATCGGGGTTCTTGACAAAAGGCTGCTCGATCAGGCAGGCTTCCGAGAAAAACTTTTTCAGTTTCCCGTCGACGATCTTTTCGATTACTTTTTCCGGTTTACCGGACTCGCTTGCCTGGGTGGCGTAGATCTCTTTTTCTTTTTCCAGAACGTCCGGAGGAATATTTTCCCGGTCAATCGCGATTGGATTCGTGGCCGCAACCTGCATCGAGATGTCTTTCACGAAATTCGTGAAATCCTCACTTTTTCCGGTAAAGTCTGTTTCGCAGTTCACCTCGAGGAGAACCCCGATTTTCCCCCCCGCGTGGATGTAAGACGCTACCTGCCCTTGAGAGGTCACGCGGCCTCCTCTCTTTTTGGCGGTTGCAATCCCTTTCTTTCTCAGGTAATCGACGGCCTTGTTAATGTCTCCATCGGTTGCATTCAGGGCGGTCTTGCAGTCCATGATTCCAACACCGGTTTTTTCCCTCAAATCCTTAATCAAAGCAGTAGAAATTGCCAATTTCGATTTTCCTCCCTATGTGTCTCATATGACTCGGATGGTCTTTTATTCCTGCTCCTGTGCCGGCTCCTCAGATTCCGGCTCCTCAATTTCCGGCTCGTTTTTCCGGCTCGGTGATTCCTTTTTAGGGAGGATGATCACTTCAGGCCCCCCCTCTTGAGCGACGTCGGATATGGTTACCTCGGCTTCGGCCGGTTCCGGTTCTTTCTCCATCTCCGCCTCCGCCTTGAGCCTCTCTTCGGCGCGATGGTGACCTTCGATGCATGCATCGGCGACCTTGGAACATATGAGCCTTATGGCTCGGATGGCATCATCATTGCCGGGGATTATAAGGTCTATCTCGTCCGGATCGCAATTTGAATCTGCAATGGCGATCACCGGAATGCCGAGTTTCCTGCCTTCCCGAACCGCGATTTTTTCTCTTTTCGGATCAACTACAAAAATTGCCCCGGGCAACTCGTCCATGTCCTTGATACCGCCAAGGTTTTTGTTCAGCTTAAACAGTTCTTTCTCCATCTTCAGGATTTCTTTCTTGGTGTATCGATTGATGGAGCCATCCTCTCTCATGCCCTCAAGCTCTTTCAGACGGGCGATACTTTTTCTGATCGTGTTGAAATTGGTGAGTGTCCCCCCCAGCCAGCGGTGAACCAAATAGAACATCCCGCAGCGCTCACTTTCTTCAATGATGGAGTCATGGGCCTGTTTTTTCGTGCCCACAAAAAGAACCGAATACCCCTCAGACACTGTCCGCACGATGAAATCGTAGGTCGACTTGAACAACCTGACCGTTTTTTGAAGGTCGATGATATGGATTCCATTGCGAGCCCCAAATATATAGGGCTTCATTTTTGGGTTCCAACGTCTGGTTTGATGTCCGAAATGTACACCCGCTTCCAGAAGCTCTTTCATGTTTATTACCGCCATTCAATCCTCCTTGTTGCGAGATCCTAAAAGATCTCTATGCCACGGTTATTCTTCGGTTCAGAAGGTCTTGCACCCTGAGGCATGCAGGGCACCGAGGCAATATCCGAACCTGCGTTTTAACGCTGTGTAAACTTTTCAATCTCGGGCTGACGGGGCAAGTTTCCGTCTTTTTCGCGTTGAGGCGGCTTCCCTGTCCGTCGGAAAGAATTGCCTCGCACCGGGTTTGCCGCGGTCGGTTCCATTCGCTCGAGGCAGGGACTCGTTACCCGCGATCCCGACTTGCAATCAGGATCAACACCGGACACTTCTATCTTGAGATCAATCGTCAAGGCTGCTATAGTGGGATCTCATGAAGCTGTTGTGAGACGCGAGGGATCAAGTGCTCTAAATCTTACGATGCACCCAAGATAAGCTCAAATTTTAAAAACCACTATAATTAACATCGCAGTCAGTGTTTTGCAACAAAAAAATGATACCTTGCCCACTTCCGCGTGAACGCGCTATACAGGGTCTGTCTTGATCGGTCCGATGATGAGGAGGATTCAAGCGATTGAAAGACAACCGACAGCTGCTCAGGGTCAGAGATGATTTGGATGAAAGTGAAAAAACGAGGCTTTCTCCATGGGCTTGTCAGAGTCGCCATGCCGTTAGAACCAGAGAGGAGTCGGAAATCACCAAGGGTCACAGGCAAGCGTTTTCGGTTGATTCAGATCGGATCCTTCATTCTTTGGCTTATTCTCGATATATCGATAAAACTCAAGTCTTTTATCTCATAAAAAACGATCACATTACGCACCGCGTGCTCCATGTTCAACTGGTGTCTAAGATTGCGAGAACCATCGGTCGTCTTTTGAAGCTGAACGAGGATTTGATCGAAGCCGTCGCACTGGGACACGATATCGGACATACGCCTTTCGGACATGACGGGGAGAAATTTCTTTCAACCTTGTGCGAAGCCCACGGCATCGGTCAATTTCTTCACAACATCCAGGGCGTGAGATTCCTGCAGGAAATAGAACGAAAAGGCAGGGGTTGGAATTTGACATTGCAGGTGGTGGACGGGATTTTCTGTCATGACGGTGAGTTGTATCCGCAGGCTTTAGAGCCGAAAAAAGACAAAAATTTCGAATTGTTACATAATGAGATGAAAATCAAAACGGAAAATCCTTCGCTTGATATCTGGCCCATGACCCTGGAGGGATGCGTCGTAAGGATTGCCGATACCATCAGTTACATTGGTCGGGACATTGAAGACGCAATACGGCTGGGTCTGATTCACCGTCAAGACCTACCCGAAGCAAGTAAGCAAATTTTAGGGGACACAAACGGCACCATTGTTTACACGCTGGTAGAAGACATTGTCTTGAACAGCCTTGACAGTCCTTTCGTGAGGTTCAGCGAGGAGGTGGGTGAAGCCCTGGGAAAGCTCAAGGAATTTAATGAAGCCAACATCTATCGAAATTGCAGGGTGAAAGAACAGACCCCTAAGGTCAAATTGATGTTTGAACTGCTTTTTGAAAAGTACTTTCAAGATTTTGAGGTCGGGAATGAAGATTCGGACATCTTCAGCGGATTTTTGGATGGAATGTCCTCCGAATACAGAGAACATACCCCCACGGCGGGGATTGTGCGCGATTTCATTGCCGGGATGACGGATGAATATTTCTTGAACCAATGTCACAAGAACCTGATTCCACGTATTAAGACCAGCCTGTTTTAGCTTGGGAAAGCGCCACACAATGGCGACATGCGTCGAGGCATGCGGCCCAATAAATTGCGGCCGCATCATTTCTCAGCAAAACGTGTTGACAAAACAGGAATAAGCGGATAAGAGTGGGGTCGCTTCTTTGAGGCTTTT
>JAWOGN010000149.1:0-13618 GCA_046496815.1 Desulfatiglandaceae bacterium | reverse complement strand
AAATCATGAGTGAACTTGAATTCAATTATTCTGGGTTTGCCGATGAGGTGTTTCGGCCAGAAAGTAGTCGGTCCCCATGACCAGCGTCTGACTGGTTGTAGGAGTTGTAAAGGATAGGTTGTGACCGATGTTTCTTCGCTTTCGGTCAGTTCAGGGTGAAGGATTTCACCCTTTAAATGGTCGGTTTCTTTTGTTGCAAACATTGTGCATCCCCTTAAATGCCCCTTAGATTTTTACTCGCGGCAGCCCGGGTAAGGGAACCCGGCTTTTCGGTGATCAGCCTAGCCGCGAGCGCAGCATTTTTGCCCTTACTCTTTTAACCTATACTCCTTTCAATATTCATCATCAAGGGTGTTTTCCCTGGTTTTTTCCAAAATCAAAAGTGCAATAAATTACAACAAAAACGCCAAGACCCTTGATAATCAACGCCCTATGATGTGATTTGCAATCACTTTTCTTTGAATCTCCGAAGTCCCTTCATAAATGGTGAAGACCCTTACGTCCCTGTAATATCTTTCGACAGGAAAGTCCTTGATGTATCCGTATCCCCCATGAATCTGAATTGCTTGATAGGCAATTTTGTTGGCCATTTCGGAGGCAAAAACCTTTGCCATCGAAGCCGCACCCGTAAAATTTTCGCCCCGGTCTTTCATGGCGGCGGCGTTGAAAGTCAAAAGCCTTGCCGCTTCGATCTGAGTCGCCATGTCCGCGATCATCCACCGGATCCCCTGAAATCTTGAAATGGATTGATTGAATTGAATGCGCTCTTTCGCATAACTCACGGACGCGTCCAGGCAAGCTTGTGCCACGCCCACCGATTGCGAAGCGATCCCGATTCGTCCCCCATCCAGAGAGGCCATCGCAATCACAAAGCCGTCTCCTTCCCGACCCAGGAGATTTTCAGCAGGAACTCTGCAGTCCTCAAAGATCAGTTCCACGGTGTCGGAAGCCCGCAGGCCCATCTTATCCTCTTCTTTGCCCACACTGAATCCGGGAGTGCCTTTTTCAACGACGAAGGCACTGATGCCCCGATGTTTCTTCTCTCTGTCCGTATAGGCAGTGACAACCGTCAAGTCCGAGTTTTTACCGGTTGTAATGAACATCTTGCTCCCATTAATGACGTAGGCATCCCCTTTTTTCGTCGCTCTTGTTTTCTGGCTTGCCGGGTCGGAGCCCGCCCCCGCCTCCGTCAGGGCAAAGGAGCCGATTATTTTTCCGGCGGCAAGGGGTTTGAGGTAGGTTTCTTTCAAATAGTCGGATCCAAAAAGAAAGACCGGTCCGCAGGCCACCGAGTTGTGAACGGACATGACCACAGCCGTTGAGGCGCACGCGTAGGCAATCTCTTGCAGGGCCAGGGAATAGCTTACGCTGTCAACACCCGCCCCATTGTACTCCGGCGGTACATTCATCCCCATGAGGCCCAATTCACTCATTCGCCTCAGATTTTCGGCCGGGAATTCCTTGCTTCTGTCTCTCTCCGCTGCCGTGGGTAGAATGACCTCTCTCGCAAAATCCCGGACCATTGCTTGAATCATTTGCTGTTCTTCAGTGAGTTGATACGCCATTTCAAAACCTCATGTATTGAAGATTATGGCGTGTATAACACCACGATCAGTTCCGCCTTTTCGCGCCCGATATTCCTCAGTTTATGCACGATGGAGGAATTGAAATGTAAAGAATCCCCGGGACCGAGTATATTCTTGTTTTCTCCCACCATCACTTCGATTTTACCCCTGAGCACATGATGGAATTCTTCTCCGAGGTGCTGATAGCCGATCCCTTTGTGAGTGGACTTCGGATCGATAGAGATCTTGAAGGCCTTGAGATGTTTGTGTCTCGCCGCCGGTGTGAGGACCTCATACGTATAGTCATCCGTTCGCTTTTGAAAGTCGTCGGCGGATTTTTTGGCGGCCTGTTTTTTTTCTTTTCTCAGGAGCAGGCTTGAATCAATTTCGAGCGCTCTGGACAGCTGAAGCAGCACCGAAACCGGTGGAATCACGTCTCCCTTTTCCACTTGAGAGATGTAACCGGTCGCCAAGCCTGTTTCATTCGCAATATGTTTCAGCGTCAATTTCTTCTCTCTTCTGAGCTTCAATAGCCGCTTGCCGATCGGTTGGGGTTTGCTTTCACGTGCCATGTATTCGCCCTCCTACAATTTGATTCAAGCGTGTCACCGATTCTGAAAAGACGCTACGCGTCGGGATCTCCCTGATTTCTTAAACGCTTCAGGACGTTCACAATTCGCAAAATGAAACCAACCAGCAGGGCCGCGCTGATGAGGATGATAAGATTGGAAGCAAAAAACGTCATGATAAACCAGGCAGGATCATGGAGTCGGTAGGCTGAGATCAAGAGATGGATCCCGAAGAGAAGAAAAAAGGTCCCCGACACGATGAGAATGACCTGTCGTATCCACCAAAGCATGCCAGGCATGATCTATCCCTGTCAGTACCCGTTGCGTTCCCTGCATCTCCGCCATATGTGTGAGGAGAAGACAGATGAAATGGATGCCGGCCTGTTTAAGAACCCAATCGGGGAAGCACCAGGTTGTCACAGGCTGTATAAGGGTCTACCTCCCCCTCGACAATCGCTTCAACCGCCTTGTCAAATTCCCCCGTTTCAGTGAGCTGATGAACCACTTCCTCGATCAGTCGATTTTTTACCATTTCCGCCAATTCCTGACGCACCTTGTCCGTTTTTCTCCGCACTTGCAGCCCGCCGCCGGCATCCGCCAAGTAGTTGCGATGTTTCTCAATCTCCTCCAGAAGCGTTCCGACGCCCTTGTCGAACACGGCTTGCGCCTTCAGAATGGGAGGTTTCCACTTCCCTTCTGCATATTTCCGCTGATCCATGTCGATCATCAACCTCAGATCACTCAGCGTTTTGTCCGTACCTTCCCGATCCGCCTTGTTGATGACGAAGATGTCACCCACTTCCAGGATGCCGGCTTTGATCGCTTGAATATCGTCGCCCATTCCCGGAATGACCACAATGACGGTGGTGTGCGCGCTTCTGACGACATCCACTTCGTCCTGACCGACGCCTACGGTTTCCACAAGAATGTAGTCTTTTCCCATGGCATCCAGGACATCGATCGAACTTCGAGTGGACTGGGTTAACCCGCCAAAATGCCCTCGTGTCGCAAGGGAGCGAATAAAAACCCCCTCATCCATACTGTGCCGTTGCATGCGAACCCGATCACCCAGAATTGCCCCGCCACTGAAAGGGCTCGTGGGATCAACGGCAAGGACCCCGACGGTTTGGTCGTTTTTTCGAAGGTGACCCACCATCTGGTCGACCAACGTGCTTTTCCCCACGCCCGGAGCCCCAGTGATGCCGATAACATACGCTTTTCCCGTATGGGGATACAGTGCTTTCAAGATCTCTCGCACCTCAGGCATACCATCATCGATATCCCGAATGAGGCGTGCAACGGATCTGACATCGCCGGCGATCACCTTCTCCACCATGCCGCCCGGACAATTCTCGTTCACCGAGGTTTTACGTTTTCTCGTACCCACTTTACAATTTCTTCCAATGAGGCCCCTGGAGTAAAAATCTCTTTGATGCCTGTTTTCTTAAGTGCCGGTATATCTTCTTCAGGAATAATACCGCCGCCGCAGACGGCGATATCGTCCGCACCCTTTTCCCGCAGCAGTTCCACGGTTCTCGGGAAAAGATAATTGTGCGCACCCGCAAGGCTTGACAGGCCGATCATGTCGACGTCTTCCTGAATGGCAGCCTCAACGATTTCTTCAGGGGTTTGATGAAGTCCCGTGTAAACCACCTCGAAACCGGCATCACGATAGGCTCGGGCAATGATTCTGGCTCCCCGGTCGTGACCATCCAACCCCGGTTTCGCCACCATGACTCTCAGTTTTCTCTCTCGTGCCATACGCCCTCAATTCCAATTCAAAATCCGTCTGTCAGTATATACCCGGATCTCGGTATTCGCCAAAAACCCTCCTGAACACATCACACACCTCCTGCAGGGTCGCATACGCCTTCACGGCGTCAACGAGCGGCTCCATCACGTTTTCATGGCTCACACAAGCCTCACCGACCCGTTCCAGGTGCTTCGCCACCGCTTTGCCGTCGCGCTCGCTCTTGAGGCGGTTGGTTTTTTCAATCTGGAGACGTTCGAGCTCCTCGTCTATTTCAAGGATCTCGACCGGAATGTGCTCATCCGTGACATATTTGTTCACGCCGACCACTGTCTTCTGATTTTCATCGATTTGTCTTTGATAATGATAGGCCGCGTCCGCAATCTCCTGCTGCGGGTAGTTCTTTTCAATCGCACCGAGCATACCGCCCATATCATCAATTTTTTGAATGATCTCGAATGCCTCCGCTTCCAAATCATTGGTCAGCGCCTCAACAAAATAGGAGCCGCCCAAAGGATCAATGGTGTTGGCCACGCCGGATTCTTCCGCGATAATCTGTTGGGTCCGGAGGGCAATCGTCGCAGCCTCCTCGGTGGGTATGGCCAACACCTCATCGAGAGAATTGGTGTGCAGAGACTGTGTTCCGCCCAGCACTGCCGCCAGCGCCTCAAGTGCCGTTCGAACCACATTGTTGTAAGGCTGCTGCGCAGTGAGCGAACAGCCCGCGGTCTGCGTGTGAAACCGCAACCACCAGGACCGGGGATCTTTGGCCTTGAACCGCTCCTTCATGATTTTACCCCACATTCGTCTGGCCGCTCGAAACTTGGCGATTTCTTCAAAGAAATCCAGGTGCGAATTGAAGAAAAAAGAGAAGCGAGGGGCAAAATCATCGACATCCAAACCGCGATCGATGGCCGCTTGAGTGTAAGCTATCCCATCCGCCAGGGTAAAAGCCAGTTCCTGTACCGCGGTGGACCCGGCCTCTCGGATGTGGTACCCGCTGATGCTGATGGTATTCCACCGGGGCACCGCTTTCGTCCCAAATTCGACCGTATCGGTGATGAGGCGCACGGAAGGTTCGGGGGGGCACATAAACGTTTTCTGTGCAGTAAACTCTTTCAGCATGTCATTCTGGATGGTACCGCCGATAACTCTGCGATCGATGCCCCTGTTTTCGGCCATGGCAATGTACATGGCCCAAATGACGGGAGCGGGGGGGTTGATGGTCATGGATGTGGTAATTTTTTCAATGGGAAGGCCCTCAAAAAGATCCTCCATGTCCACCAGCGTGTCAATGGCCACGCCGCATTTTCCACATTCACCTCTGGCTTTGGGACAGTCCGAATCATAACCCATCAATGTGGGCATATCAAAGGCGGTTGACAGACCTGTTTGGCCTTCTTTCACCAGATGGTGGAACCGTCGGTTCGTGTCGCGCGCGCTACCAAGTCCGGCGAACATCCGCATGGTCCATAGACGTCCTCGATACATGGAGGGCTGTACACCGCGTGTAAACGGATACTCGCCCGGAAAACCAAGGTCTCGCATGAAGTCCTGGCCTTCCAGATCCTCGGGTGTACAGATGCGTTTGATCTCCCGATCCGAAACCGTTGAAAATCGCTCGATCCGTTCAGGCTTGGACGCGAACACCTCGTCCAATTTCGCCTTCCATCGTGCGTACCCTTTTTTGATGTCCTCAAAGATATCTTTGTTAAAGGTCAAGGGCATTCTACACCTCCCCAAAAGCTCGCGTCATTCCGAAATGCGACATGCGTTTGACACGTTGATCATACAAGAAGATTGCTCAGCCTCCCATGCGGTTCCGCCGACTTTAGATTTCAAGAAACCTATCGTCCTTTGATGAGATTATTTGCGATCACCAGACGCATGATTTCATTGGTCCCCTCATAGATCTGGCATATCTTGGCGTCTCGCATATGGCGCTCCATTGGATAGTCCTTGCAATACCCGTATCCGCCCAGAATCTGGACGCCTTCGATGGCGGCCCGCATGGCCGCGTCCGAAGCATACAGCTTCGCCATTGCGGCGGCCTTTTCATAGGGTTTTTTGTGATCCTCCAGCCAAGCGGCCCGGAGGGTCAGCAACTCGGCGGCATCCAGTTCGGTAGCCATGTCCGCCAACTTCCACTGAATGGCCTGAAAGCTCGTAATCAGTTTACCGAATTGTTCTCGTGTCTTGGCATACGCCAGCGCCTCCTCGAGCACGGCTCGACCAATGCCCAGAGCTTGGGATGCAATGCCGATGCGCCCCCCATCCAGGGTGGTCAGCATCTGTTTGAATCCCTCTCCTTCATTTCCCAGCAGACCGTCCGCCGGTACGCCGACATTATCAAAAATCATCTCAGCGGTTCCACTGGCCAGAATACCCATTTTGTCCTCGACACGTCCCACCTTGAACCCGTCGGTATTCTCCAGGTCGACCACAAAGGAGCTGATGCCCTTGTAGCCTTTCCCTTTCTCGGTGACCGCCGCAATCACGGCGTATGAGGCAATATTTCCATTGGTGATGAATTTTTTTTCCCCGTTGATCACCCACGCATCCCCATCCCGCACGGCGGTCGTTCGCAAGGCAGCGGGATCCGATCCCGCGCCCGCCTCCGTCAAACCGTAGCAACCGATCTTCCGCCCGGATGCGCAAGGGTAAAGGTATGTCTTTTTTTGTTCTTCCGTGCCGTATGCCATTGTGGGAAAACAGTACAAGGAATTGTTTACGGACATGATCGCGCCGGTGGCCGCGCAGGCCTTGGAAATTTCAATCAGCGCGAGCGCGTAGCTCACATAATCCATGCCGCCGCCGCCGTATTCTTCCGGTACGGCAATGCCCATCATTTTCAGTTCACCCAACTGTTTGCAGATCTCTGCCGGATGTTCATGCTTTTCATCCAGTTCAGCAGCTCTGGGTTTGATCTCCGTCTCCGCGAACCTGCGGGCCATTTCACGCACCATCTGTTGTTCTTCTGTCAGTTCGAAATCCATGCTATTCCAGCTCCCCTTTGAATTCTGGTTTTCTCTTCTCCAAAAACGCGGTCATTCCTTCCTTACCATCCGGGCTTGCCATACACATGCCGAATGCATCCGATTCCATAAAGCACCCACTGTTCATATCCAGATCAAAGCCGCGGTCAATACATCGCTTCACGGCCCGCATCGAGACCTTTCCCTTGGAGGCCAGCAGCTTGGCCGTTTTCAGAGTTTCCTCCCACAACCTATCGGGAGGGAACACCTTGTTCACGAGTCCGATTTTCTGTGCTTCCCGGGCATCGATCATAACGCCGCTCATGCAAAGCTCTTTTGCCATGGCCTTCCCTACCAACCGCGAGAGGCGCTGAGTGCCCCCGAAGCCGGGAATGATACCCAAATTGATTTCGGGCTGACCGAATTTTGCCGTCTCGGAGGCATAAACAAAATCGCAAGCCATCGCAAGCTCTGAACCGCCGCCGAGCGCAAATCCGTTCACGCATGCAATCACCGGCATGGAAAGCGCCTCCAACTGAAACATGAGCCGGTGGCCCTCCTGAGACCATTTTTGGGCTTGGAGCGGAGAAAGATCCTTCATATGGGCGATGTCCGCGCCCGCCACGAAGGCCTTCTCTCCCTCCCCGGTCAAAATGAGTGCTTTCACAGACGGGTCTGCTTCCAGTTGTTTCAACGCATCACTGACTTCTTCCAGAACTGCCGGGTTGATGGCGTTGAGTGCTTCGGGGCGGTTGAATTTTATAATTCCGACGTTTTCTTCTATTTCAAAGATAATGTTCCGGTATGCCATTACGGACTCCTGTCTTTTTGGTTTGGGTTTACAGGCATTCATTTTCTCGAATATTCAATTTCAGCATCGGCTGACCTACACCCGCTCGAGCACCGTGGCCATACCCTGACCGCCACCGATACACAGTGAAGCAAGTCCGAGTTCATGGTCTTTTCGCAACATCTCCCCCATGAGCGTCACAAGGATGCGAGCCCCCGTGCAGCCGATGGGATGCCCGATGGAAATACCGCTCCCATGAACGTTTGTTTTTTCAATGTCGCACTTGAGTTCCCGCACACAGGCGAGCGCCTGAGAGGCAAAGGCCTCATTCAGCTCAATAACCCCAAAATCATCGATCATCAGGTGTTTTCGATCCAGGAGTTTCCTTACTGCCGGAATCGGGCCGAGTCCCATGTACGCCGGGTCGATTGCGCCGGAGGAAAAGGCTCTGATTTTTACAAGCGGCTTCACATGCAGCGCTTTGGCTTTGTCGGCGGACATAAGAAGCAGGGCCGCTGCCGCATCGTTGATACCGGAGGCATTGCCGGCCGTGACGGTCCCATCCTTCTTGAACGCCGGGCGGAGTTTTGCCATTTTTTCTACGCTGGTGTCCATCGGTCTTTCGTCGGTATCAAACACCACCGGTTCCCCTTTCCGCTGCGGAATGATTACGGGAACGATTTCATCCTTAAACGTCCCGTTCGCAATTGCCGCTCGGGCGCGCTGATGACTCAGAGCCCCCAGTTCATCTTGTTCCACTCTGGAGATCCCATATTTTTGGGCGATGTTTTCTGCCGTGATGCCCATGTGATACCCGTAGAAAATCTCAAACAAGCCGTCCATGATCATAAGGTCTACGAGATCACCATTGTTCATCCGAGCACCCCAGCGGGCGGCCGGCAGGGAATACGGTATCAGGCTCATGTTTTCCATACCTCCCGCCAGAACCACCGCTGCATCCCCGGACTGAATGGCCTGTGTGCCGAGTGCCACCGCCTTCATCCCGGAGGCGCAGACCTTGTTGACGGTAAACGCCGGGGTTTCCTTCGAGATGCCTGCTCGAATGGTTGCCTGCCTGGCGACATTCTGTCCCTGTCCCGCCCCGACGACATTTCCCATGATGACTTCGTCAATCTGCACGGGCTGAAAGGATTCATCGTAATCATACGCTTCTTTTTCAAGGTCCAACATACCCATGCCCTTCAGCGCATCGGGTTCAAGCTGCGTAAGCGCCTCCGTAGCCGCAGGTCTCAGATGCGCTTTTTTGAGCGTTTCCTTCAGCACCAAAGCGCCGAGTCGAACGACGGGCGTCGTCTTCAAACTCCCGCCAAAGCTGCCCACAGGCGTTCTTCCACCTGAAACAATCACCACATCTCTCATCGCTTTATCTCCTTAATATGTTACGCTTTTTTCACTTCCGACGCAAAAAACTTTCTGTTTCGATGGCGGCCTGGGCGCCCAGCGGGCTCAGGCTTCATTATACACCACCTGGGTCACAGCTTCGCCGCCGCCCAAACACAGCGATGCCTGCCCCACGGCGACACCGCGATCTTTCATCGCATAAATCAGGGTTGTCAGAACCCGAGCACCACTGGCACCGATGGGGTGTCCCAGTGCCACGGAACCTCCGTTTACATTTACCCTTTTCGGGTCAATCCCCAGTTCTCTGCCGACGGCCACCGAGGAGGTGCTGAACGCTTCATTGATCTCGTGGAGGTCCACATCCTCAATTTTAAGGCCGTCTTTCTCCAAAACCTTGGGGATGGATAGGATGGGGGCGACCAATACATATTTCATGTCGATTCCCGCCGCGCCTTGCGCTCCCAGACGCACCATGGGTCTACACCCCAGAGCGTCCGCCTTTTCCCTCGACATCACCACCAACGCCGCAGCGCCGTCACTGATTTTCGATGCATTGCCCGCGGTTACCAGGCCATCTTTCTTGAACGCCGGCCGAAGTCTCGCCAATCTCTTTGCGCTGGTCTTTGGGGCTCGCAATGGGATTTCGTCCGTATCGAAGAACTTCGGATTTCCTTTTTGGACGGGAACCTCCACAGGAACGATTTCATCCTTGAACTTGCCGTTCTCGATGGCCCTCCAAGCCTTTTCATAGGAATCAAGCGCGAAGGCGTCCGAGTCTTCCCGGCTCACGCCGTATTTTTCCGACACCAGTTCCGCACTGATCCCCATGTGGAAATCGTTTACATGATCCCACAATCCGTCGGCAACCATTCCGTCGATCAGCGTGCCATTGTTCATGCGATACCCTGTCCTTGCTTTTTCCAGCATATAGGGACAAAGGTTCATATTTTCCTGTCCACCCGCCACAATCACATCGGCATCCTCACACCGGATTGCCTGAGCGGCGAGCATGACGGCCTTCAGGCCGGATCCGCAGACTTTATTGACGGTGATCGCACCCACCTCCCAGGGCAATCCCGCTCGCACCATGGTCTGTCTCGCCGGGTTCTGCCCGAGGCCGTGGGGTAAGACGCTCCCCATGATCACTTCGTCAACGTCCTCATTCTTGATGCCCGCCCTTCGGACAGCCTCCTGAATCACAATCGCGCCGAGATCGGTCGCCGAAATGGAGCTGAGTGAGCCGGCAAAATCCCCAATGGCGGTTCTGCAGGCACTGACAATCACGACATCCCTCATAAGTATCTCCCTCTCCTTAAAAAGTTTACGTCTATATAGCTGGAGACCCGTTTCCAAGTCAAGACAAATTGCCGTTGAACCGAGACATCGGTTTTGCTTGACACGGCTCCAAACTGACGGTAAATCAAAAAAACATGACCGACTGTTGAACTCGTAGCCTTTATCGGCGTTTCTGCGTTGCTCACCAGGGCTTGAGGTACGCCCGCCGATCAGCGGTCGTTTCAACAGGCCCTCTCTTGGAAAAAAAGGACAGTGATGAACCCAATTGCAAGTGAACTGAACCAAACCATCATGGCGAGTAATCGACACGTCTATGAAATGCTGTCGAATATCGGAAAGGAACTCTTTTTTCCCAAGGGCATTCTTTCCCAGGGTGCTGAAGCCAAGGAAAAGGCCTTTAAATTCAACGCCACCATCGGCATGGCCACGGAAAAAGGCAAAACGATGCACCTTCCATCGGTCATGAGCATGGTGAGTGGACTCGCCCCCAGAGAGGCGCTCACCTATGCGCCCTCTTTTGGAATCATGCCGCTTCGTCAGGCCTGGAAGGAGGCCATGTTTCAGAAAAACCCATCCCTGCAAGGAAAAGAAATCAGCCTACCTGTGGTGACACATGCGATTACGCACGGTCTGAGCCTTGTGGCGGACATGTGGGTGGACCCGGATGACGTGATCATCTTGCCCGACAAGATGTGGGGCAATTACAACCTCATTTTCTCAGTTCGAAGAGGGGCCCGACTCGTGCATTTCCCCCTCTTCGACAGCCGGGGGATGTTCAATCTCAAGGAGTTTGAGCTCTGCGTCCGATCACAGGCGAAGGAGCGTCGGAAAATTCTTGTCATCCTGAACTTTCCCAATAATCCGACGG
Source organism: Desulfatiglandaceae bacterium (assembly GCA_046496815.1). Taxonomy (GTDB): domain Bacteria; phylum Desulfobacterota; class DSM-4660; order Desulfatiglandales; family Desulfatiglandaceae; genus JAWOGN01. The sequence goes on along the minus strand of JAWOGN010000149.1, from coordinate 2,443 downwards.
GTTACACCGTGAGCCCTCATGAAGCCGACGGGATCGTCAATGTGCTGGCCGACCTGGCCCGAAAAGGAACCCATGTCCTCGCCATAACGGATGACGCGTATTTTGGTCTTTTCTATGAAGGGCACACCCTGAAGGAATCCATATTTGCCAGGCTGATTGGACAAGATCCTCGACTGCTGGCCATCAAGCTGGACGGCGCCACCAAGGAAAACTTTGTCTGGGGATTACGCGTTGGGTTTATAACGTATGGGGCATCCCTCGGTGCCGACGAAAAACAAACTTATGCGGCTTTGGAAAATAAGACGGCGGGGGCGGTTCGGGGGTCCATATCCAGTGCCGCCCATTTGAGTCAAGCGCTCGTGCTGAAATCCATGGCGTCGGAAACGTACCCCCATGAAAAGCAAGCCAAGTTTGAAATTATGCAGGAGCGCGCACGGGAAGTCAGGCGGGTGCTTTCCGACGAGAAATACCGCCGGGCCTGGGATCTGTATCCATTCAACTCCGGGTATTTCATGTGCTTGAATTTGAAGACCGTCGAAGCGGAACCGCTGCGGGTGCATCTTCTGGATACCTATGGCGTGGGTCTCATTTCGCTGGGAAAAAGCGATCTCAGAGTGGCATTTTCGTGCATCGACAAAGAAGATGTGCAGGAGCTTTTTGACACGATCTTACAGGGCGTGAAGGATCTGGAATCCTAGAAGGTTAGGCGCGATCTCACTATCCGTTTTTCAGTTGAACCATTTGAACGTCTAACTCGATTCGGTCGTAAACCGATCAAGGAGCACACCCCTATTCCGATCTTAAAAAGTCGATCCCCCATCTGCCGGAGGTCTTATAGATGAACGAGTACGAAAAGCTGGGTGCGTTTTATCTCGGCAAAGTGTATGAGCCGGCTTCGCGCAGGCTCAAAGACGATCTGGTTCTGTACGACTCGAAAGATCTCACCACCCATGCGGTCATCATCGGCATGACCGGAAGCGGCAAGACCGGCCTCGGCATCGGCCTGCTGGAGGAGGCCCTGATCGACAATATCCCCATCATCGCCATCGATCCCAAAGGAGACCTATCCAATCTGCTGCTGAGTTTTCCTGAACTCCGCTCCGAGGACTTTCGGCCATGGGTGGAGCCACAAGACGCTTTGAACATCGGGGTGACCCTCGATCAGTTCGCGGCCAAGCAAGCCGAGTTGTGGCGAAAGGGCCTGGCGAGCTGGAGCCAGGCCCCTGAGCGTATCGCCCGTCTGAAATCCTCGGCGGATTTCACCGTGTACACGCCGGGAAGCAGTGCGGGCATTCCTGTGAGCGTCCTGAGGCGGTTTGCGCCGCCGCCGCCCGCCATTCGCGAAGACCCGGACCTGCTGCGTGAGCGAATCCGAACGACTGCCACCAGTCTCCTGGCTTTGCTGGGGATGGAGGCGGATCCCATCACAAGTCGGGAGCACATCCTCCTTTCCAACATTCTCGAAGCCACCTGGGCGGAAAACAAGGGGCTCGACTTGGGGGGGTTGATCCGGGCGATCCAGACCCCGCCATTCGAACGTGTCGGCGTCATGGACCTGGATTCCTTCTATGCAGCCAAAGACCGCTTCGCATTGGCCATGCGATTGAACAATCTCCTCGCCGCCCCCGGTTTCGAGGTCTGGCTGGAAGGCGAAGCCCTGGACGCAGGCCGCATGCTTTACACCAACAGTGGGAAACCCCGGGCCTCTATTTTTTCCATCAGTCACCTCGCAGAAACCGAACGGATGTTTTTCGTCTCCATGCTCCTGAACGAGATACTCGGATGGATGCGTTCGCAACCCGGCACCTCCAGTCTGCGGGCCGTCCTTTACATGGACGAGATCTTCGGCTATTTTCCACCCGTCAAGAATCCGCCCTCCAAGGCGCCCCTATTGACCCTTTTGAAACAGGCCCGTGCATTTGGTCTGGGTGTGGTTTTATCCACGCAAAACCCGGTGGATCTCGACTACAAGGGGCTTTCAAATACGGGGACCTGGTTTATCGGCCGCCTCCAGACGGCGCGCGACAAGGAACGTGTGCTCGCCGGACTTGAAGGGGCGGCCGCCGGCACCGGGTTCGATCGAACTCGAATGGAGGAAATTCTTGCCGGACTGGGCAAGCGCGTATTCCTTCTGCATAACGTACACGAAAATGAACCGGTCATCTTCCAGACCCGTTGGGTACTCTCCTATCTGCGCGGACCCATGACGCGGGAGCAAATCCGGCGGCTCATGGCATCGCAAAAGTCAAAAACCGTGTCCGCCTCCGCTGGTGCGCACGGCACCAAACTCGCCGAATTTTCGCAGATCGCGACCGCCCCCCCTGTGATTCCTCCGGGGGTGGAGGTGTTTTATTTGAAGGCATCGGGCGCCGGCCGAGGACTGGAATATTACCCGGCCGTCCTCGGGCAGCTCGATGTTCATTACGCACCGACCCGTTTCGAG
>JAWOGN010000129.1:0-13397 GCA_046496815.1 Desulfatiglandaceae bacterium | reverse complement strand
CTCATCGATCCGTTGAGTTGGGAGGACAAACCACAACTTGTGAAAGAGTGGCAGGACGTTTTTGCCGTTATAGACTCAGCCGGGCTCTGCGTTTTCTTTTCTGTGCGCAATTACGTCACGCCCACCCGTGACATTCAACCGGAGGGGATACTCCGACTGTTAAATGCGGCGACCGGAGCCGATTACAGTATGGAAACACTGCTTCAGGCAGGCGAACGGGTCGTCAACGCGGAACGGCTTTTTCTTGTTCGAGCCGGGTTTAGCGCCAAAAACGATTCGCTGCCCCAACGGATCATCAATGAACCCCTCCCGGATGGTCCCGCCAAGGGTCATGTGTGTGAACTGAACAAAATGCTGCGTCCGTACTACAAATTGCGGGGATGGGATTCAGAAGGTCGCCCAAACGCATCAAAAATCAAAGCACTTGGGCTGGATGCATTTTGAACCACAAATTTGTTATCAGCGTCCCATCGGAAATGTTTGGTTCCTCCAATGCATTTTTTTGAGAAGGGTGAATCATAGATAAACCGGTCATAACACAGTTACCTCAACCGATAATACCCTGAGGAAGACTTTGCTCACAGGCCAAGGTAGGCCCGGCGAATATCCTTATCTTCTACCAACTCCTTCGAAAGTCCGCTCCGTATCATGCGGCCGCTCTCAAGCACATACGCCCGATGGGAGTGTTTGAGGGCCTGCTCCACGTTTTGTTCCACCATCAATAGGGTCGTCTCCTCGGCCAGTCCATCCAAAACCTGATAGATCTCCTGCGTTACCACCGGTGCCAGTCCAAGGGACAACTCATCGATGAGAAGCATCTCGGGTCGTCCCATCATCGCCCGACCGATGGCAAGCATTTGCTGTTCCCCTCCCGAAAGGGTTCCCGCCCGTTGATGCGTCCGTTTCCCGAGGATGGGGAAAAGCGCGAGGACATGCGCCATTGTCTCCTCCAGATGGACTCTACCCCGCTTTGGATAGGCGCCCATTTCAAGGTTTTCCCCCACACTCATATCTCCATATATTCGGCGGCCCTCGGGTACCAGCGCAAGGCCCATTTTGACGATCTGGTAGGGCCGTTTTCCCAGAAGCATTTCACCATGAAACGTTATCGATCCCCTGGCGGTTCGCACCACGCCCACAATGGCTGCGAGGAGGGTAGATTTGCCGGCACCGTTACTGCCCAGAATGGCAACCTTCTCACCTTGATACACCGCCATCGCGATGTCCCATAGGATCTGCGTTTCACCTCGAAAAACGTCTGCATTCTTCACCCGTAACATCCGGTGCATCCTTTCACGCATGGCCCAAATACGCCTGAATCACTCTCTCATCGGTAACAACTTCAGCCGGGGTGCCTTCCATCAGTTTCGTTCCCTCATTCAGCACAATCACTTTTTCGGCCGCATTCATGACGGCACCCATGACGTGTTCGATCCAAAAAACGGTCTGACCCCGTTCATCGCGAAGCCTTCTGACAAGCTCAATCGCCTGACCGATTTCCTGCGTGTTGAGTCCCCCCAGCACTTCATCGAGCAACACGAGCTTGGGGTCGGTGGCAAGCGCCCTTGCCATCTCAAGCTTCTTTTTTTCAATTAAGTTGAGATTCTTGGCCTGCGTTCGCCGCTGATCACCGAGCCCTACGAATTCAAGGGTTTCCTCGGCAAGCCTGTTCTGTTCGGCAGGGGAGTTACTTTGCCGGCGATTGATAATCGCGACGAGAACATTCTCCCGACAGGTCATATCCGGAAAAGGCCGGGCGACCTGAAAGGTCCTGGCAATCCCATGGCGGCACATTTCATAGGACGCCAACCCGGTCATGTCCTGCCCATCAAATAGCACTTGGCCGGACGTCGGTTTGTATGCCCCGGCAACGGCATTAAAGAGGGTGGTTTTGCCGGCACCATTGGGGCCGATCAACCCCACGATCTGACCCCTCTCTATGCGAAAGTTCACGCTGTTCAGGGCCACGATCCCGCCAAATCTTTTTGTTATGCCGACACCTTCCAAAAAGGCCACAATGAGTTCACCAAATCTCCGTCAAAGATTGAATGTTTCAAATGCTTGACCGCCTGGATCCTAAACGGTCCATCAACCCCGTAAGGCCATTGGGCGAAAAACGAGCCATTGCCAATGCAACCAGTCCAAACACCAGCACATGATACTCCCCATAGGCGCGGATATATTCGGACAGGATTTCCAGGACAAATGATCCGATGATCGGGCCTAAAAAGGACCCCATGCCGCCGATGACCGCCATGGCAAGGACGAGGAATTGTTGATCCAGGGAAGGTATCTCCGGGGTGATCAATAAAAGGTAGTGTCCGTAAAGCCCTCCTGCAAAACCGGCCAAAGCGCAAGAGACAGTGAAAGCCAAGACTCTGATTTGTACCACATGGACGCCCAGGGATGCTGCGGCCGACTCATCATTCTGGACAGCTCTGAAATTCAGACCCAGGTTTGAATGAATAACCGTGTAAATAATAATAAGCGTCAGAACCGTTGCGGCAAGCATGATATACAGGTATGCCGCTTTAGAATACTCCACCATCAGCGCTGGGACCTGAAGCCCCATGGTTCCCCGCGTCACTTCGTACTCATTGATGATGATAATGTGCAGGATCTCCGAGAAAGCCAACGTGGTTAAAGACAGATAGATGCCGCCCATCTTGATACAAAGAAACCCCAGACACACACCCAGAAAGCCGGCAAGGATCGTTCCCATCATAACCCCAAGCCAGGGATTCATGCCGGCCTTGACGGCAAGGATACCTGAGGTGTAGGCGCCGATTCCTGCAAAGGCGGCGTGAGCAAACGAAACCTGTCCGGTGTATCCCGCCAGCAGGTTCCAGCTGGACGCCATCATGACATAGAAGAGACTGACAATAACCACGTGCAGCCGATAGTCGTCCAACCAATAGGGCAGCAAACAGAACGTCGCGCCGACAAGAATAAGCACGATAAAAAAGTTCCTGTGTCTCAAGGATACCCTCAAACCACTGTCGATGATCATATCTCTTTTCGGCCGAAAAGACCCGCAGGCCGCACTAGTAAAACGAGAATTAAAATGATAAAGCCGAAAATATGCTTATAGCCGGTGGAAATAAACGCAGCGCCCAGATTTTCAACCAATCCGAGTAGCAACCCGCCAACCACACATCCCCACATGGATCCCATACCGCCAAGAACAACGACCACAAAAGCTGTGAGTGCAACCGGGACGCCGGCGCTCGGCGTCACCGGGAAGACCGGTGTCAGAATGACGCCCGCTGTTCCCGCAAGCGCGCATCCCAGGCCAAAGCTCAACATGTTCAGTTGGGCGGTATTTACGCCGTTCAGCTCGGCCATTTCCCTGTCCTGACTGGCGGCACGAATGATACGGCCGAACCACGTTTTCTTTATCAAGGCGAAGACGGCAGTGATTACCATTGCGCCTGCGACGGCCGCGGCCAATCGCTGATTTCCATAGTAGAAAAGATTGAAAATACTTGTTGCACCCGTTACCCAGTTGGGGGGTTTGTGTGGATACGGTCCGAAGATCAGCAGGTAGGCATTTTGCAGAACAATGACAAGGATAAAAGTCAAAATCAGCGAATACATGTCATTGCCGTATGTAGGCCGAATGAAGATATACTCGATGAAGATCCCGAACAAAAAGACCAGTCCCACTGCCACCAGCATGGACAGGTAGGGATTCCAGCCCAGGGCGTCTGCAAACAAAAAACTAAAATATCCCGCCAGCACGTAGAATTCACCATGAGCGAAATTGATCACGTTCATGATTCCGACGACCAGCGAGACCCCCAGAGCCGCCAAGGCGTAAATTACCCCAATGGCCAAGCCGTTCATGATGGCGAGTGAAAACATGGGCTGAATGATTCTTTAAAGAAAAGTGAAATAAAACATGTGGCAAACGACGACCCCTCTTGGCCGACGTCTACCACATGCAACATCCGTGTATTCGCAAATTTTATCTCAGCGCAACAGCTATCTTTTCAGCTTGCCCGTTGCCCCCTCTGGGGGATACAGCACCACCTGCTCCTTGTCCTGCCATTGGATCACCAGCATGGGAGGCATCCAGTGGTGATATTCCGGACCACCTCTCTGTGTGCCGAATTTGACTGTGCCGCGTGTCACCAACAGATTGGTTGACTCCAACGCTTCGACCAATTTGTCCGCATCTGTGGAGTCGGCACGATTGATGGCGTCTGCTGCGATCAAAACGGCATCGAACATGGATCGTGATTTGTAATCAGTGGGCTGTTCTCCGAATTCCTTGACATATGCTTCTCGAAAATAGGTGGCCAATTTTGTTAATTCGACTTTTTCGTGCATCGAAGAAACAAAACACTCGAGATTTCCGTAATCACCCACATTTTTCCAATAACTGGGCCAGAGACTGGGGGGGCCTGCTCCGTCAAGAATAATGGCCTTGGGGGTAAGTTTCATTTCTCCAGCCTGGGAGACAAAATAGTGCAGGCCCGTTCCGTAAACAAAAGCCAAGATTACGTCCGGATCAAATGCATTGATCTTTGACAATTCTGTGTAATGATCCTGACTATTGCGCTCCGTTACGAGAGATTCGTATTTTACGCCCGATTTATCAAGCGCCTGCTTGCTTAATTCCGCAATTCCGAGGCCCCAATCGGTGTTCTCTGCGACAATATATGCCTTCTTAAATTTCTCGTGATTTACCCACTGGGCAATGGTGTTATTTACAACTCCTGAATTTGATGGTCCGGCGCGAAAGATATACTTGTAGTTCTTGGCCGTGATCGGGTCGGCCCACGCCTCTGCCACAATAAAGGGAACTTTCAACCGGTTCGCCACCTCGATCTCCGCCAATGCAGCGGAAGAGTGGCTTTCCCCCAGCACCATGACGACCTTGTCCCGCGTCGCCAGACGCTCAAAGCCGGAAGCAGCCTTGTCGGGCGCGCCTGCAGTGTCCTCAAAGACAATCTCCAGATTTTTACCCATAACGCCGCCCTTGCCGTTTACATATGCCGTTGCCAGCTTGATACCCTCCTCAAAGGCCTTCCCGGTAGCTGCCGCCGTGCCCGTTCTGGGACCAACGACGCCCACCTTAACCGAGCCTGCGGCCCACGCGAGCCCTCCGAATAAGATTAAAGCAAGGGTGGCAACCAGTACCAATAATCCGCAAGTCCTTCGTTCCATTTTCGACCTCCTTTGAATTTCAAGTTTACTGCCAACCGCCCATCAAACATGGCGGAACACCAGACTTGGATGCTAAAAGAATCTTTTAGAGATTAAATTATTTCAAACAATCTAAAGGGTCAAGAGGATTTCCTGAAACGAGTCTGGGATCTTCTTCTGAAATTGGGGCACCAACTGGTTGGGGGTGTCCGAGGGAATCACCGTGCAAACTGCGGGCGCACCAAACCAGGGGTTCGCTCGCCCGCAGAGGCATCCAATTTGTTCGGGAACGTCCTGCCTGCCTGATTCCACTGAACTACGATTCAATAAATGGGATTGGCTTGCTTTGTGTTTGACGCGCCCGTAGGTTTCTTCTAACTTAAATTTTAACGCAGCACACTCGCTGTTCAGCACAACCTGTGGTTTCTTCCTTGACGGTGAAATTTAAAACGCAGCCCGGGGAGTCCAAAACAAGCGTCTGTTTAGCTGATCAGGCTGCACGGGGGTGCTGGACGGTCCGAATAGACACGAAACACCATGGATAACGTATCTCAAAAGATAAAAAATATCCGATCCCGCCTCGTCGCAACCATGCTTGAGGACAGGCAAACAATTTCCCAACGGCTCTTCAGGCTTGTGCGAAGGGCCAAAAAAGGTACACCGGACAAAAAGCTTCAAAACCAGATCGAGACCCTTCAAAAAAGGCTCGAGACGTCTATCCAAAGAAAAGAAAGACGCCTTCTCAATACGCCGAAGATCTCCTATCCCGGACTTCTTCCCATTTTCGGCAAGAAAAATGCGATCGTCGATGCCATCAGAGAGCATCAGGTGGTGATCATCTCCGGTGATACCGGCTCCGGGAAAAGCACCCAGATACCCAAGATGTGTCTAGAGGCAGGCCAAGGTGTCGCGGGAAAAATCGGGTGCACCCAGCCAAGACGGATTGCGGCGATGACTGTCGCACGTCGGATTGCGGAAGAGATGTCTGAAACTATCGGGAATTCCGTGGGCTATAAGATCCGATTCGCGGACAGGACCCGGCGGGACGCCTATATTAAAATCATGACGGACGGAATGCTGCTTGCCGAAGCCCAGCAGGACCCTTTTCTTTACGAATACGATACACTCATAATCGATGAGGCTCATGAAAGAAGCGTCAACATCGACCTACTTTTGGGAGTTCTGAAGACTCTGCTTCCCAAACGAAAGGAGTTGAAGGTCATCATTACCTCCGCCACCATTGACACGGAAAAGTTCTCCGCTGCTTTTGACGCCGCGCCGGTCATCGAGGTGGAAGGCCGGATGTACCCGGTAGATGTTGAGTACATGGCCATCGACCCGGAGTTGGAAAACTCCGGAGAGGTCACTTACGTGGACACAGCGGTTCGGGCTGTTGAAGCACTGTGGGAGAAAAAACGTTTCGGAGATATCCTCGTTTTCATGCCCACAGAGCAGGATATTCGGGAAACCTGCGAGCTGCTGGAAGCCCGGCATTTCCAAGGGGTGAGAATCTTACCGCTTTTTGCCAGACTCACGGCAGCGCAGCAGAAACGGGTCTTTGCCGACTTCTCCGGCCGAAAAATCGTGGTCGCCACCAATGTGGCCGAGACCTCTTTGACCATTCCCGGCATCAAATATGTGGTCGACACAGGACTTGCACGAATTCCGCGTTATCTGCCCAGAACCAGAACCACCAGCCTCCCCATCAGCCCCATATCCAAAAGCAGTGCCGACCAGCGCAAGGGACGCTGCGGGCGCATGGAAAGCGGCGTCTGCATACGGCTGTTCTCAGAAGAAGATTATGCATCACGCCCTGAATTCACATCTCCTGAGATTCTGCGATCCAACCTTGCAGAGGTGATTCTACGGATGCTTTCCTTAAACATGGAAGACATCTCCTCATTTCCCTTTATTGACAGGCCCAATCCCAAGAGCATCAAGGATGGACTGGAGCGCCTCATGGAGCTCGGCGCCGTTGTCAAAGATGCCAAGGAATTTTCTCTCACCCAAAAAGGCCGGATCATGGCCCGATTCCCCATGGATCCCCAAATATCTCGCATGATGCTCGAAGCGAAAAAAGAGGGGTGCGTCGGCGAAGTGGCGGTCATTGCCGCCGCCCTCAGCATCCAGGATCCCAGGGAAAGACCCATTGAAAAGGCTGCTCAGGCAGATCAGATGCATGCACCGTTTAAAGATGCGGATTCCGACTTCATCACACTCCTGAACATCTGGAGGCGATATCTCAAAACATGGGAGACCCTCAAGACCCAGAACAACATGAGAAAATTCTGCAACGCGCACTTCCTCTCCTTTGTGCGCATGCGGGAATGGCGTGACGTTCACGAGCAGGTCACGAGGATTCTTGGAGAGCAGGACATAAAAGCGGATACGAATCGCGCACTTGAACCCCTTGAGTCCCGATACGCGGGGATTCACCGCGCCATCCTCAGCGGCTATCTCTCAAACATCGCCACGAAAAAAGAAAAGAACATCTATCTCGCGGCCAGAGGCAGGGAGGTCATGATTTTTCCCGGGTCCGCCCTCTTCAACAGGGGCCGTTCGTGGATCGTTGCAGCGGAGGTCGTTAAAACAAGCCAACTGTTCGCACGAACCGTCGGCCGGATTGAACCGCAGTGGATTGAGGACCTGGGTGGTTCGCTCTGTCGCTCAAGCTACTCCGAACCTCACTGGGAGAAGAACCGAGGCGAAGTCCGAGCCTTCGAGCAGGTCACGCTGTATGGCCTTGTCATCGTCGCCGGAAGACCTGTCTCCTATGGTCCCATGGACCCGAAGGAGTCTCACAGGATTTTCATTCAGTCCGCGCTTGTCGAGGGGCAAGTGAAAGCGCCGTTGGCTTTTCTCACGCACAATCAAAAGCTCGCGAAAAAAATCGGCGGCCTCGAGGATAAAGTCCGGCGGAGGGACATCCTTGCCGGCGAGCAGGCCATGGCCGAATTCTATTCGAAGAAGCTCCCTGGAATCTATGATATCCGCTCCCTTAAAAGACACATCAAGGAGAGAGGCAGTGATGAGTTCCTCAAGATGCAGGAGGAAGATCTGCTTCTTTCCCAACCCGATGAGTCTGAGTTAACCAGGTATCCGGACAAAATGGGCATAGGGGATCGGAGTTTTAGGCTCTCTTACAGGTTTGCGCCTGTATCGGAAGACGACGGCGTGACCGTCACGATCCCTTCAACATTAACCTCCCGTTTCCCTGTCGAAAAACTCGAATGGGTGGTGCCGGGATTGTTAAAGGAAAAGATCGCCGCCCTGATCAAGGGCCTGCCGAAACGCTTCCGAAAACAGCTCATACCCGTTTCGACGACAGCCGACATCATTGTGGCTGAAATGGAAATATCAAACGAGCCCCTTATCACAGCGCTCTCCAGGTTCATCTACCGCCGGTTTGGCGTTGATATTCCGGCATTGGAATGGTCGGCTGCAGAGATTCCCGATCATTTGAAGATGCGCGTTTCCATCACCGATCACCAGGGGCGGGAGATTGACGCGGGAAGGGATTTTCATCGTCTCAAAGGAAGTGTGAAGCCATCTCCTTCAGGGGAAGAGGAACTAACGGTATGGAAAACGGCCGTAGAAAAGTGGGAAAGGTCCGGTATTTCTTCATGGGATTTCGGTGACCTGCCCGAGCAAGTCTCCCTCGGGCCGCATCTCGCAGCGTACCCTGGACTTGCGCCAAAAGAAAACGGCGTCGCGATTGTTCTTTTCACAAATGCTGAACAAGCTTTGAAAAGCCACAAGAAGGGGGTGGAAGCCCTATTTTGTTCTCACCTCAAAAAAGAACTGAAGTTTCTAAAAAGACTCCTGGTATTGCCGGATGAGTTGACACCCGCCGCCACTGATTTCGGAGGAGCTCGTGTCTTCCAGAAAGCGCTTTACGAACACTTCATACATCACCTTTTTCATCTGGCCATTCGGAGCCAAGAAGCGTTTCATGCCCATGCTCAAGCGGTGAGACCCACCCTTGTATCCCGCGCCAAAGCGCTCCTGGCCCAAGCAGAAAACGTGCTCCGTGCTTTTCTTGAAACTCGATCCGCGCTTCGCGCTATTGAAACGGCGAACAGATCGAACAAAGCGGTGCAAGTGCTCTGTGCCGTAATTCACTCAGACCTGGCCCGCCTGATACCCAAGGATTTTTTCGAGCAATACGCACCGGATCGTATCGAGCATTTTCCCCGGTATCTAAGAGCCATGGCAGTGAGGGCGGAACGGGGTGCTTACAACGTGGAAAAAGACAGAAGAAAGGCTGCGGCGGCTGAGGTGTTCGTGACGGCGTTACAGAAAATGACGGAAGCGCTATCACCCCATAGCTCCCGTGAAAAAAGAGAGGCACTGGACGCATATCGGTGGATGATTGAAGAATTCAAGGTCTCCCTCTTTGCTCCGGAGCTAAAAACCGCTTACCCTGTCTCCCAAAAGCGTTTGGAGGCAAAGGTCAGAGAGATCGAAAGGATGGCTTAAAGAAAAAAGCCCCCTGAGAAAGGAGGAGAAACTCAGGGGGGTTGGGGTGAATAAGGGGTTGGGGTTTTTAAGTAGGATTGGCTCTGTAACACCGAAACCAAAAACTTGATTTTAAATTGTGACTTCCCAGAGAGCCGTTTTTTTCCCGGCGCCAGCTCTTTTCTCTTTTTTTTAGGAGTTGCCCGGTGAAAAGATGCACGCACACCCGAGAAGCCATGTTTGCATCAATTTTCATCCTCTCAATAGCAAAACAAGTGCCAATTTTTCAGACGAAATTTGATTTGATGTAAGCCATTGATTATAAATTGAAAAATTACTGACGCAGAAGAAAGGCGCATGGGAAAGGTTCAAGTTGGATGGATCAAAGTGAATTGCCTGTGCGTTTAGATGGGCCACTAGAGCAAGCGGCAATGGATGAAAGACCGGTCTCTTTAAAAACCCAGGCTCTGGTTGATCAATACCACTTTGATTCGTCCCTTGGGATAGGATTTTTCCACAATACCCCAGGCACTGCATACCCGTTCCGGGCTGGTGCAGTCCTCACAAAAAGAAGTTTTCACGCAAGGCGTCTTCGCGTTGATGCGCATGGCAACCAGAGGTGCGGCATAGTCCTTCACCCGAAAAAAAGCCTCATCCAAGTCGGAGACGATCTTGTTCCTGCCCACCAAAATAACCACGACCTTGGGCCCGAAGGTGATGGCGGCCACGCGGTTTCCCGTTCTGTCCAGGTTTACAAGTAGGCCGGTTTCCGTCAGCGCATTGGTCCCTGTAATGAAAAGATCCACAAGAAAGGCTTGCCTGCGTTTCTCCAAGGAATCTTCGAGGGAAATCTCTTTTTCAAAAGGGTCCAGAAACTCAAGATTCGTATCCGCTTTGAGGGCTCGGATCAAACCCATGTCCGTGGCCGTCTTGGAACCGCCCCAGGAAATCCGATTCGCCCCTGTCGTGGGAATAATTTCCTTCTGAACGATTCTTTTCGCCTCAGCGCCGTCCGCCGCCGAATAGACCTCAAAATTATTGGCTTCCAATTTTTCTCTTAGACGGCCGAGCCTTGCCTCCCAATAGTTTTCTATGGGACTGTCCATGTGATTCCTCCAAACTCCCAAGCGGAGCAAAATACCGTTTGCATTAAGCCCTTTCAAATTATCGCCATCACTTTTTGATTTCACTCTTGATAGTTAAGTCGTCCCTCCTATTCAAAACGATTGGGTTCAACCTGTCAATTTGATTCAGGATATGCCGCATCAAACGGTTTCACCGATATCGATTATTTGAATCGCTGTATGAATTTAGCGATTTGAAATGGTGCGTTGGGAGCCGGCGTTTTGCCGCAGCGGGCGGCTCGATGATCAGGATGTCGCCGTCGAAAGTCAGAGTTCCCAGCATGATGGCGCATACCAGGCGAAAAATGTTGACATGATAAAGCTGGCTCGGAGCCACCGGGTTCGGCTTGAAAGGATCGGCCACCAGGACGGTTCGGTCCGGTTGATTGTAGCCGGCGAGCACCACAAAATGCCCGGCCGGTTCCCCCCGGACATCATCGTAAACCATGCGGGTACCATCGTCGTATTCACGGGCCGTGTTGTAGAGATACGTGGCACTCAAACCGGTCAGCAGCGGTAGAGCGCGTTTTAGGTAGCGACGAATCAATCCGGCCGTCAACACCTCAAAGCGGAGACGACCCCCCAGTGCCAGATATTCCAGAAAGGCCCCGGTGGCCTCTTCCAGCCCGGGAATATGCTTCTTGCAGAACACCTGCTCACTGAGTCTTTGGGCAATCGTTGAACTGGGAGCATTTGCCCAGGTGGGGTCGAAAATCTGCAGGTTATACGTAAAGATCGTCGCACGATATCCCCGGCGCAGGGCATGGCAGGCAAGATATATGGAAAGGGTTCCGCCGCCTTGGATCTGGGGGACTTCCGAAATGATTTGCCGCAACGAAATGGAGTCGTCGAAATACCGGTAGATGGCCTGCAAGCACGTAGGGCCGCAAGTTACGCCGTCCGGCTGTGGCGCTATATCCAAATAGAGCTTTGTTTTCATAGGCCGACCCTCCCCTTCTGAAGACGGGCCGCTTTATTCTTTGAATGAAATTGGAAGAAAAGTCAAGAGACCAGTTGGTTTTCGGGCAGTTGGGGGGATAAAACGAATTATGGGACGCTCCCATCTGTTTCGAGTCCCGGGACTACGCGTGCGATGGGCTTGATGAATTTCTGACGAAGGCTGTAGGTATACGCCCCTTGGCCGGGGATCAGCAGAACATCGCCGGGTTCGATTCCATCACCGAAATAGCCGTACCCCCATACATCGTGCGGCGTACACAGCGAGCCGAAAACCAGGCATGCATGTTCGACCTCGGAGGGACGGGAGAGATTGATGACCGGTGCATAATCGCTTTCGAAGCGTTCCCAGCCGATTGTATTGGTGCCGCCGTCGGTGATCACCAGGTCTTCGGCCTTCTTGTCCGCCACCGTCAGCAGCAGGTGCATGGCGTCGTCACTCAGCCAGCGACCCGGTTCGGTTCTGAGTTGGCAGGAAACCAGCGGGAAAATGTGCGTTGCCATGGCGGCTGCGATCTCTTTCGCAAAAATCTCGATGGGCTGCGCCGGCAGCTTGTAATGCTCCAAAGACGGCCGTATGTCGGGGGACAGGACTTGGCGTAGACGACCCGCCTGCGTCGCGGCCGGTTGCAGCCATTCGCCTCGGGATGGCCAGAAACCGCCACCGATGTCCAAGAACTTCAAAGCGGAGCGCAGCATCGTAGGCAGCTGTTTCAAGCGCTTCCCGATCCGACCGATAAAGGCGACCTGGGCCGAAGGATCCCGATTCCAACTGGTGTGAAACTGAAGCCCGCAAAGGTCCACGTGAGGGCACATTTGGGTGTGCTCCAGCAACTGCCGCAGGCTTCCCAGGGGAATCCCGAATTTGCGCCAGAGTCCCGTTTCCTCGGTGGTCAGGCGGACACCGGCTCGAATGCAACCTCTGTGCTCCCGCGCGATACCTTCGAGGCGCTCCAATTCGGAGAAGCTGTCCACCAGCAAGGTCACAACGCCCGCATGATTTACAGCCTGCCGCAGTTCGGCATCGGTTTTGCCGGGACCGCTGAAGAGAATGTCCGTACAGCCACACTTCAAGGCCAGGTCGAGTTCCAGCCCACTGGACACGTCGAGACCGAAGCCGGACGCTACCAAGCTTTTTGCCACGGCCGGATGGTTGTTGCTCTTGACGGCGTAATAGGAACAAAAATCGGTGAAAAAGGCTTGGAAAGTCTCCGTAAACCGGCGCGCGCGTTCCCGGAGCGCCGACGCATCGAACACGTATAGCGGTGAACCGTGGGTTTGCCGGATACGCAAGAAGGTGTCCCGCTGCTCGACAAACGACCGGACATAGGCCGTGAGTTCACCGGCTTCCAGTGAGGGACTTTCGGAGCGAAGGATTTCTGAGATTCGAGATTCGCTATTCATGACCTGCCATTTGCGTTTCTGTCCACCCTGCAACCCTGAGGTCTACTTTCGAATCAAACTTGGCCGTTCGCCGGTCAGGGTCTGGCGAAAACCCGAGCGCAACAGCCTGATACCCTTCAAACAGCCACTGTGTCCAAATTGAAATCATACTCCTCCCGGTCGGGTTTCTCAATTTCCAGGGTCAGTTCGTCTGTCAGTTGAGCGCATTGAGTCTCGATCGGCCGCAAGCCATCCGGTTCGAAAAGCACATGGCCGAGAACCTGGGAGTCGTAGTCCTCCGGGGGGAGAACAATGCGTCGTCCG
>JAWOGN010000413.1:0-8323 GCA_046496815.1 Desulfatiglandaceae bacterium | reverse complement strand
AAGGAGGTGAGAAGGTTCGTTGAACGGTTGTGTGGGTAGCATTGGGGGAGCCCGGGCTCCCAAAAAAACTCATTAACCACTTTTCCGGGAAAAAAGGAGGTCTGACCTATGAAAATCTCGAAACTTTTTCTGTTTTGTACGGTGGTCGCTGTTCTGGCATGTTTACCGGCCCAGAGTGTCGCCAAGGAAACCCTGGTTTACGGGACCACCGAAAAGGTGATAGATCTGGATCCGGCCAACGCCTACGACTTTCACACCTGGGAAATCTTTTATAACATTTACCAGGGCCTTTTGAGATATCCTCCGGGAAAAACCAACCTCATTCCCGGGTTGGCGGAATCCTATGACATCAGCGCCGACGGCAAGGAATACACCTTTAAGCTGAGAGAAGGCCTGAAGTTCACCGACGGCACGCCGTTTGACGCCAATGCAGTGAAATGGTCCATAGACCGCGTGATGACCTTGAAGGGGGATCCATCGTGGTTGGTCACCGATTTTGTAGACCACGTGGATGTCGTAGATGCCCATGCCGTGAAATTCGTCCTCAAGAATCCTGTGGCGTACTTCCCTTCTTTGGTCGCCTCAGTGCCTTACTATCCCGTAAATCCAAACATCTACCCGAAAGACAAAATCATCCGTGATCCCTCCGAGCTGAAAGGCGGTAAGCTGGTGGGCCTAGGACCGTATGAGGTCGTCTCTTTCAAGAGAGATCAGGAGATCATCATGGATGCAAATTCGAATTTCTATGGTGAAAAACCGAAGAATGACCGCGTCGTGATTCGATACTTTGCGGATGCCACCACCATGCGCCTAGCCATTGAAAAAGGGGAAGTAGACTTTGTCTTTAAGACACTCAACCCCTCCGACATCAAGGATCTTGAAAAATCCGACAAAGTTCAGACCATAAAGGCTCAAGGGCCCTACATTCGCTATCTCTGCTTTGTTTGCGATTCCCCGCCCTTCAAGGACAAGGTGCTGAGACAAGCAGTCGCCGCCGCCGTTAACCGGCCGCCGCTTCTGGATAAGGTGTTTCTGGGACAAAACGCCCCACTGTATTCGATGGTCCCCATGGGCATGTGGTCTCATATCGACGCCTTCAAAGACGCATTCGGAGATGGAAACATTACCAAGTCCAAAGAACTTTTGGCATCCAGGGGGTACAACGAGAACAATAAGTTTGAATTTGAGCTGTGGTACACGCCCAGTCATTATGGCGACACGGAGGTGGACCTGGCCGCTGTTCTCAAAGATCAGCTCGAAGCCACCGGGGTGATGAAAGTCACCGTCAAATCCGCCGAATGGGCCACCTACAGGGACAACTGGAAAAACAAGGTCATGCCCACCTTCCTTCTGGGCTGGTATCCGGACTATATTGACCCGGACAACTATACCGCGGCCTTCGCCGGGACTGCCGGCTCGAAAGGTCTGGGGATTTACTTCTCAGACCCCGAGTGGGATGCGAAGCTTCTGGAAGGCCAAACCACCCCGGACATGGGAAAGAGAACCGAGATCTACGAAGAGATCCAGCGAATGTGGGCCGATGAGGTCCCCACCGCAACCATTTTTCAAGGCACACTCTTCCTGTTCGCAAAGACGGACATCCGCGGCATCCTCCTTTCCCCAACCCTGCAGTTCAACTATGGCCCGATCCATCGTGCCAAGTGATTGCTGATTGACCAAGAGCCGGGCTTTAAGCCCGGCTCTATTCAACTTAAACGTCAACCGCTCATTCTCCCGTCGGAATTCAATGAGGAACCTTACCCGGTACATCATCACCCGAATTCTCCTGACCATTCCCATGGTCTTGATTCTCTTGAGCATCCTCTTCGTCGTGCTTCGGTTGATGCCCGGAGACCCTGTATCTTCCATGCTCGGCGGACATGCGCCTGAGAAAGTCATCGAGCAAAAAAAAGAAGAACTGGGCCTCAACCGCCCCATGGTCATTCAATACCTCGATTACCTCTGGCAGGTTTGCCGGCTGGACTTCGGCGAATCCATGGTATTGAAACAGCGGGTTACCACAGCCATTGTCGAAAAGCTACCCGCAACCATTGAGCTGACCTTCTTCGGGCTGGTTATCACCTTGTTTTTAGGTGTTTTTATGGGAGCCTATGCCGCCGATCATCGGCGACAGACCCGGGATTCCGCGATTCGTCTTTACGGGATCGTTGTCTATTGTATTCCGGTCTATTGGATGGGTCTCATGTTGCAACTCATCTTCGGCATCTGGCTGGACCTGCTCCCCATTGCCGGCCGCACAGGGCCGAGAGTCTTTGCGTCCTTGTTCGAAAAAACCGGGTTTTATGTGCTCGACACAATCCTGGTAAAGGATTTTTCCGCCCTGGGAGATGTCCTTGTCCATCTGACCCTTCCGGCGTTCACACTCGGGCTGGTACTTTCGGGTATTTTTGTGCGCCTTACCCGCGCGAATATGCTGGATGTTCTCAGGTCGGACTACATCATCGCGGCGGAAGCAAGGGGCATCCGGCACCGCAGAATCGTTTACAAGCACGCCCTCAAAAACGCCTTCATCCCCGTGCTGACAATGATGGGGCTTCAGGTTGCGCTCCTCATGGCCGGTGCCGTCTTGACGGAAACGACATTTTCCTGGCCGGGAATGGGTCGCTTGCTCTTGGAGCGCATTTACCTGCGGGATTATCCCACCATCCAGGGAACGATTATCGTATTTGCCCTGATCGTGGCGACAGTTTCGCTGATCGTGGATATCATTTACGCCATCATAGACCCCCGGATTCGATATTAGGAGACGGCATGCGGTTTTCACCGGCACACGCCCTGGTTCAAGGACTTACACCCTTCATGCGAATGGGAAGAAAATATGGCCTGGAGTGGTGGATCCTGGTCTTCGGCGCCCTGATTATTCTTGCAATCGTCGTTATGGCAATGTTTCCCGGATTTTTTGCCCCTTTCAGTCCCTATGATCAAAATACCGGACCCCAGCTCGCGCCGCCGGGCGACCCGCACTTGATGGGCACGGATAACCTGCAGCGGGATGTCTGGTCGCGCATTGTCTATGGATCTCAGACCATTCTCCGGGTTGCTGTCCTGGCTGCCGTCATCTCCTCTTTTACGGGCATTATCCTGGGCTTGATCTCAGGCTTCTGGGGGGGGCTTCTCGATAAAACCCTCTCGCTCGTCATGGATTCCCTCTACGTTTTCCCCGGGCTTATTCTGGCCATCGCCTTTGCAGCCATGTTCGGACCGGGCGTCATCAATATTACCCTGGCGGTCGCCGTGATTTACATCCCAACGTATTTTCGCTTGGTCCGCGGTCAGACCCTCTCCATTAAGGAGGAACTCTATGTGGAGGCAGCCAAAGCCATCGGCGCCTCGAGCAGCACCATTTTGTGGAAGTATATTTTTCCCAACGTGATTGCAACCACGGTGGTTGTCTTCACCCTGAATGTGGCGGATGCAATCATGATCGAGGCGGCATTGACATATCTTGGCCTCGGACTGCCCCCTTCTATTGTCGATTGGGGTATGGACCTTGCCATGGGAAAGAAATTCCTGCCCTCCGGCCAGTGGTGGTTGATCACATTCCCCGGGGCGATGATTTCCTTACTCGCCCTCGGTTTCACCATGTTGGGGGAAGGACTGGCGGAAATCCTGAACCCCAGGCTCCTGGAGCGCTGATACGGTGGAAAACATTTTAGAGATAAAGGACCTCAACGTTCAATTTCCCATAAACATCGGGACGGTTCGTGCCGTTGATGGTGTGAGTCTGGATCTGGAGCGAGGGGAAGTGATGGGTCTTGTCGGGGAATCGGGATGCGGGAAATCGACCTTGGGTTTTTCGATCCTGAGGCTGCTACGCCCCCCGGGCATGATCACTGGGGGGCGGATCCTTTTCAATGATCGGGACATTGTCCGAATGAGCACAAAGGAGGTCTTATCCATTCGAGGCAGAGAAATCGCCATGATTTTTCAGGATCCGTTGACATCTCTGAACCCGCTTTTCAGAATAGGCGATCAGTTTATCGAGACGGTCCTCACCCACGAGAAAAAGATGAACCGGAAATCAGCCTTGAATCGCGCGGAAAGGATGCTTGAAAGCCTGGGCATTTCTTCCGAGAGGCTCTCGGAATACCCGCATCAGATGTCCGGTGGCATGCGCCAGCGCATTATGATCGGCATGGGACTCATTCTTGATCCCGACCTGTTGATTGCAGACGAACCGACCACTTCCCTGGATGTGGTCGTGGAAGCTCAGTTTCTTGACCTCTTGGCTGATTTGTGCAGGAAGTACAATTTGACAATAATTCTCATTACCCACAACCTCGGAAATGTTGCGCAGTTGGCAGATCGGATCACCGTGATGTATGGAGGCACCATCGCTGAGGTGGGACCGGCTCAATCCATCTTTGATAATCCGCTCCATCCCTACTCTCAGGGCCTTCTGGCCTCCATCCCCAATATCAAGCTGGATCAACCCAAACTCAAAACCATGCCGGGGAGCCCCCCCGATTTGGTAAATCCTCCTCCAGGGTGCGTTTTTCACCCCCGATGTCCAAAGGCAATGGATATTTGCAAGGCTGAGCGGCCGAAGGAGATTCGCAAAGACGGCCGTCGGGTTTACTGCTGGCTGTACGGATGAAATAGGAAGTGGACACGCTGATAGAAGTTCAAAACCTGATAAAGCATTTCCCTCTCCAGAAAGGGTTCATCGACAACCTTCTCGCAAAAGAAAAAGGGGTTGTGAAAGCCGTGGACGGCGTGTCTTTCTCCATCGCAAAGGGTGAGGTCCTGGGATTGGTGGGTGAGAGCGGATGCGGCAAAACAACCACCGGGAGGCTCATCTTGCGACTTCTCGAACCCACTTCGGGGGATGTTTTCTACTCGGGAAGATCCATTTTTTCCTATTCGAAGAAAGACATGGAAAAGATGCGGTTAAAGATGCAAATCATCTTCCAAGACCCCTACGCATCCTTAAGCCCCCGAATGACCATCGGGAAAGCAATCGGACATCCACTCGAGATCCACAACCATCGAAACAGTGGCGAGCGGAAGGAAATCTGCCTTCGGATCATGGAAAAAGTCGGCTTAACACCTGCGTCTTTCTTATACCGGAAATATCCGCACCAGCTTTCCGGGGGACAGCGGCAACGGGTCGTCATCGCCAGGGCTTTGATAACCAACCCGGATTTCGTGGTTGCCGACGAGCCCATTGCCATGGCGGATGTTTCCGTCAGGGCCCTGATTCTGGAGTTAATGGTACGACTCAAAGAGGAGTTCGATTTGACCTACCTCTTCATTACCCATGACCTCGCCACCTGCAAATACATTTGTGATCGCGTCGCCATCATGTATTTGGGGAAAATCGTGGAAATCGGGCCGTTAAAAGACGTGTTTAAGAATCCGGTTCATCCTTATACTGCGACCCTCTTGGCCGCCGTACCTGTACCCGATCCGAAGTTTAGGAGGACGCAGCCGATTCCAAAAGGTGAGATCCCAAGCCCGATCCATCCCCCACCGGGGTGCCGCTTTCATCCGCGCTGTCACGCAGCCAAAGCAACTTGCAGCGTGGTAGAACCGACGCTTGTTGAGGTCGGTCAAGACCATTGGGTAGCTTGCTCACTTGAGAGCAGCGCATCCGGACAGAAGCCCCATCTCTCAACGTGACGCTTGCCGTCTGAATTGTCCGCGAATCTCAGGGATTTCAACCACCTCACTGCGCCATCTGCCGACCCGCTTCCAGCTTGCTCTTCGCTCGCCGACGGATCTTCGTTCTTTCCAGCGCCTTCTGTCCGTCCACACAAACATACGATAATCATCATCATGCACCCTGCGTCTGTCTTCCACGGAGCGCCGATCGATATAAGTAACTCTTCTTTCAGACATTCCAAGCCTTGATGAAGGGAAAAAGCTGTACAAAGTATTCAATAAAAAGCCCCCTGAGAAAGGAGGCAAACTCAGGGGGGTTAGGGTTTTCCATAAGGGTTAACCATCCAACAGTCGACTACCAAAAAAGGGTGTCAAAGGCGGGAGCATATTTTGTAAGGGCACGCTTACGCCGGTTCTTATTCGGTCTCGGGAGATTTTCATTGTCAAATCCCAACGCGCGGAAGAAACAGAGCACGAAAAGTGCCTTTTCATATCACCGGGAGGACTCCCCCGCACTCCTACCGGAAAGCGAAAAGATCTGTCAAAGATTGAAAACGGGGGAAAATACTGAACCGGATTCATGTTTTTGACAGAGGCTAACGTGTCCGCCACATTGCAAAAATTCATCCGAATTCTTAACATATTGAATTCCCTAAAAAATTAGTTTAGGAAAGTTCAGTCCGGATTTCAAATAGTTAATAGCAAGAACTCATTTGTGAATGAAGTTGTCCACACAGCGGAATCGGGCATTTTCTAGCCCATTTGGATTTTCTTGTTGAATTTCAATCATCCATAACTTTTCGCTTTTCCGCCGCCATGATCAATAAATCCCAAGAAAAATTAAACAACAAATATTTTCAGCAACTTATTATGTATAATTCGAAAGATATCTTAAAATGATGCGGACCGAAACCCGGAGCAGACTCTCAAATAGATCAACCCTTCGGACTGTCCTGATACGCCTTAAACAGCGCGAGATTTTCTTTGAGCAATTCAGGAATCGGTAGACCGTAAGGGCATTTTTCCGAGCACTCACCGCATTCGATGCAATTCTCAGCACTCTCCATGGCGGGCTTGACCATTTGAATGACTCTCGACGGGGGGAGCCGCCTCGCGACCATGGATCTGAAAATCATCACCCCGGGAATATCAACTTTTTGTTCACACGGAATACAGTATCCACACCGATGACAGAATACTTTGCCCAGTTCCGATCGAATTCTCTCGATTTGCTCAAAATCATTCTCTGACAGGGGCTTCGGCGAGCTGTAGAAACCAATCACCTCGTCGACCTCCTTCAGAGACGATAAGCCGGGGATGGGTACCACATGCGGATACTGCTGAAGGAAGCGGAAACACAAATCCGCCCGGTCCAAGAGACCCCCCCCAAGGGGTTTCATGGCAATGATCCCCATATCGAGTGCCCCGGCAATTTTGAAAAGCTCCGCCGCCGGGTCGTGTTCGATGAAATTGAAAGGAATTTGCACGGTGGAGAAATAACCCGAGCGGCACGCCTCAATAGACGTGGCAATGTCATGTGACGTAAACCCGATGCACTTCACTTTGCCCTCACTTCTTGCCCGGCTCACCGCTTCATAGGCGCCTCCGGGAGCAAGCACCTCCTTGAGTTCCGCTTTTGCGCTGATATTGTGGAGCTGGTACAGGTCGATGCAGTCGGTCCTGAGATTCTCGAGGCTGAGGGCCAGATGTTTCGCAGCACCTTCGGCGTCTCTTTTGAGCGTTTTGGTGGCCAATACGGTTTTGTCTCTCACCGTCTCCAGAGCATGCCCGATTTTCCGCTCACTGTCTCCATACATATTGGCCGTGTCAAAAAAAGTGATGCCTCGATCAAAGCATCGGCGGATAATTGAAACAGCCGCTTCGAAGCCGAGGGGAATAATGGGAATACCGCCAAACCCAACTTCAGAAACCAAAAACTCTGTTTTTCCCAGTCTCACGGATTTCATCATTCGCGGTCCTTTTCAAAGTTTCTGAGCGCATTTCCGCCCGTAAGCAACGATTCGGTCGGCCAAGCGGCCTCTGTGTAGAGCAGTCGCGAGGCGTGCGATTTTCACTGCTGACTGATTTTGGTCATTCATGAAAGGCAGCAACAGTCCGAAGCCGGCAACGGCGCTGAGAAATATTTCCAGATATTCTTCTGCTCAAGCACCCGGTTTTGCCGGTACGGTGCTGGTAGGAAATATCGGTTTCATATTGAGTGGCGTGTCGGGGTATTTGCCGTGGGAACTCCCCCGATGGCAGCCCGGCCAGCATCTGACTCGATAATAACGCACCGGATTCTCCGGAATCGGCCCATCCCCCGGGTACCAAACCCCCGGTGCAATGGGATAGACGCGGCCGTTTTCCGGGCATGTTTCCGAAACGGGAGCTTTTTTCGCAACGGATTTGCCAACTTCCTCGCCCCCGCTCGGCGCACGGATCGATAAGACAAACACCGTACAGGCCAAAAGAACCAAAACGGACAAACGCTTCATTTCATGCCTCCTTTCATGCCGATGAAATGTGGGCCTTGATGTCCCGCAGGTTTACATTATATTTTTCATGATTCTCCCATCTTTCATGACCAGAATGACCCGCTCAAGTCCGGATTCAAAGATCGTGAGATCGTCCAGGGGATTTGCATCCAACACGATTAAATCCGCTATGTTGCCCGCCTCGATCGTACCGAGTCGATCTG
>JAWOGN010000405.1:0-16621 GCA_046496815.1 Desulfatiglandaceae bacterium | reverse complement strand
CCGTCCGGCATTTTGACACGGGTATATTGAATTTCACAGGACTTGAAGATTGCCAGAATGTCATATCGGTAGACAATAATACAGACTTCGACATTTCTTTTGGTGATTACAACATTTCCTCCGACACCACCGCCCCCGGCACAAACAGCTTGATAAATCAGGTAGCCACTGATCTTTTCACCGATCCAGCAAATGGCGATTTTACCCTCAAATCTGGAAGCAACGCCATTGACGCCGGAACCGACCTGTCGTCCGAAATGGATGCCGTGGATATCACCGGCGAAACCAGACCACAGGGGACAGCCTGGGACATCGGGGCGTTTGAATGACCTCGACCTGATAGGTTCGAATCGCTTGTAATTTATTTTTAGGTATGATTTCGGGCACATATATTCGTGCGGAGATGCCGAATCGGGTTGCGGCAAACCCGACTCCCTGGGCATGGTTGCCGGCTGAAGCGGTAACAATGCCCCGGCTTTTTTCCGCGGCATCCAGCAAAGCGACCTTGTGATAGGCTCCCCGCAGTTTGAATGAACCGGTTCGCTGGAGGCACTCGGCTTTGAGATAGACTTGCATATCCGTTCGGTCGCTCAGAACATCGGAGCGATCGAAGGGGGTGTTTCGAGCAATGCCATGCAAGTGTCGGCGCGCGCGGAGAACATGGATTAACTGCACAGCAGGCACGTCACAGTTCCTCAGGCACTCTTCGGAGATGGTGCCGTCTCCGGAATGGCAAAGTTCCGATGCCGTGCAGGCATATCGGTGGTCCTCGAAAATCGGTGCCCTTTTGGAAACCGACACGGCGGCGTCTGCCTTTACACATGATTTCTTAGGTGCAGCGCAAGGGGGTGAGGGTTCAAATAGGTCTGTTTAGCAAGGTAAGGCTGCTCGTATTTTCTGACATAGTGGTTAAAGAGGGTAATAGGGACGATGAGGGGGATGTCTTCATCGTGATAGGAGCGAATGATTTCCAAAAGCTCCTGTTTTTCGTCCGCCGACAAGTGTGTTTTGAAATACCCCATCATGTGCTGAAGCACATTGATATTTTTTTTGACGGTTGTTTTCAATTTAAGCGCTTCCATGAGAAGCGTTTCATATGCTTTGTGGAGTTCCTTGATCGAGTACTTTTTCCCACCGGCCACGAGCTTCCCCATGGCGCCGCAGTGCTTCGGACTGTGAGAGAGTATCAAAAGCTTGTTTCGAGTGTGAAAGTCCACAAGCATGCCGAGGTTTTTACTCTTTGCCTGGAGCTCGCGCCATTTTTTGAGGGTGAAAATTCGCTCGATGAAGTTTTCTCTCAGTTTGGCATCATGAAGTCGCCCCTCCTCCTCAACCGGGATGAGGGGAAAATGATCCATGAATACCCTGGCAAATAATCCGCTACCCTTTTTTTCCGGCATTCCATTATCGCTATAGACCTTGACTCTTTCCATCCCGCTGCTGGGAGAATTGCTCTTAAAAATAAAGCCGCAAAGCCCTTCCTTCCCCAGCTCAATGACTCTCTTCCGTGCCCATCGGAGCATTCGATCCGTATGATCCCGGTGGGTCTTCGTGGTCACAAGTCGAGGCGACTCAGGGTTTCCCACCAGCCGCAAAGCCTCCCTTGGGATCCCAAGACCATATTCTACTTCAGGGCACACCGGTACATACTCAAAGTATTGCCCGAGCGTGTCGGTTAAAAAACGATCTTTTTTGTGTCCACCATCATAGCGAACCTTATACCCCAGTAGGCAGGAACTGATGCCTATTTTGATGCGGTCATTTTCACCCATTTCAAATCTCCCGATTCAAAAAATTTACCCGCACTTGTAGCAACTGTGAGCTGAGCTTGCAACAAAAAAGAAGATAGGCGTGAGTTACGCGATTCAAAAAAACTGAAACGAATGCATATGCACGATACGCCTTTAATGCAAGAATTTCGAACGCTAAAGGGGTGCCCTGAATTTAGTTTGCCTCCGAGTGCGGATGTGTTAGACAATGCATGCATGAAAAGTGAACTCAGTTAAACTTGTGATCCATTAAGGAAGGATGAAATGATTGAGCAGATGAAGGCGTTGGCGAAAGAGAAAGATATCTGTGTGCTTGCGACGGTCTCCGGAGGAATTCCGCATTGTTCCCTCATGGCATATGTTACCGACGATGACTGCCGGGAAATATTTATGGCTACCCACAAACAGACAGTCAAGTACGCAAACTTAAAAGAAAATCCTTCTGTGAGTCTCCTCATCGATACACGGGAAGAACATTCCGGTTCTCATCGTAGGGAAACAAAAGCGCTGACGGTATCGGGCGTTTTCCAAACAATAGGGGACACGGAAAAAAAGAAATGTGTGAGGGCCACGCTCTTGGAGAGGCATCCCCATTTGAAAACGTTTCTTGCAAACCCGGATGCAGAGATCTTCGGCATCAAGATAAAGTCCTTTTTGCTGCTGGATGGTCTTACCAATGCCCATTTTGAAGGGCTCGATCAGGCCAAGTGAGCAAAAACATGCAATTGGGAGGTCTCAGTGAAATCATTTCCTGAAAATCGTATTCGAAAGGCCAATGAGGCATCCGTCAACCCCAACGGGAGTTTTGTGGTCTATTGGATGATCGCCAATCGACGCTCCAGCTGGAACTATAGTCTTGATCGGGCCGTGGAATGGGCAAAGGAGCTCAACAAACCGTTGGTGATTTTGGAAGCGCTGCGATGCGGATATCCGTGGGCCAGCGACCGCTTCCATCAGTTCATCCTGGATGGGATGGCCGATAATTTGCAAAAATTCAGGAAACACAAGGTGGTTTACTACCCCTACGTCGAGTCTGCGACCGGTGAAGGCAAGGGGTTACTCAAAACCATTGCCAAGAATGCGTGTGTGGTTGTGACGGATGACTTCCCGGAATTTTTCCTTCCGAACATGGTCACCGCTGCAGCCACCCAGATCTCTGTTCTGCTGGAATCCGTAGACTCCAATGGGCTTTTGCCCATGCGGGCTGCAGATCGCGTGTTTCCGACCGCCTATGCGTTTCGACGTTTTTTGCAACAGAACCTGGAATCCCATTTGTTCGAACACCCGGAAGCTACGCCGCTACAAGGCGCAAAACTGAAAGGGACGCATGCCATTTCAAAGGAGATTCTGAAAAAGTGGCCCATGATCCCCCTCAAGAAACTCAATAAAGATTCGGCATTTCTCGCTGCACTCCCGCTTGATCACGATGTGGGCGTTTTAGACTTGCACGGTGGTTCCACAAAGGCGGAGCGGGTGATGAAAGAGTTTTTGGAGAGTCGGCTACCTCATTATCCGGAGAAGCGTAACCAGCCTGAAGTCGAGGGAACCAGCGGGCTTTCCCCCTATCTTCATTTCGGACATATTTCCGTCCATCAAATATTTAGTGAACTCATGAGGACGGAAGACTGGTTTTTCGACCGAATTGCTGAAAAAGCCGGCGGCCACAGAACCGGCTGGTGGGGAATGAGTGAGGCTGCGGAGGCATTCTTGGACGAACTTATCACGTGGCGGGAATTGGGCTTCAACATGTGTTGGCAGCGGAATGACTACGATCGATATGCGTCCCTACCTGACTGGGCGATCAAGACACTCAAGGTCCATGAGATGGATGAAAGAGATCATATCTACTCCCTGGAAGAGTTTGAAACGGCCGGTACACATGATTCACTTTGGAATGCAGCGCAGACACAGCTGGTCAGAGAGGGACGAATTCACAACTATCTTCGAATGCTTTGGGGCAAAAAGATTTTAGAATGGTCGCCCACAGCCCGCAGCGCACTCAGCGTGATGATTGAACTCAATAACAAATATGCCATAGATGGCAGGGATCCCAATTCATACAGCGGGATTTTCTGGGTCCTGGGGCGTTATGACAGGCCATGGGGTCCCGAGCGGCCCATCTATGGGAAAATACGATATATGAGCTCAAAAAACACCGCCAGAAAGGTTCGGGTTGGGAATTACATAACCGCATACAAACCATGACTTTTTTGAAGGAATTGAAAGGGTGTCAGCCAAAATGTGAAAGACGTCCCGGGGGTTTCATCGCCTATATATCAACCGCTTTGACCGTATCAATCCCTTATCACAGGTCGCCGGTCTTGTGAAAGGAGTTCGGGGACCTACCAGAATTCAGAACTTCAAATGAAGACGTCTTGCAGATCAATTGCGGCGGCGAATTGAGCGCGAAACCCCAAATCCGGTTTTGGAGTCGGATTCATATGACAAGATTCAATTTAAAGTCCTTTTTGAGAGTATGGAAACAGGTGCTCTGGAACCTTTTTCTGATCGCGCTTGGGTGCGAACTTTGTGTGGTTGCCGTCAACGGCATCCTGATTCCGCGACAATTCCTGAGCGGGGGCTTCACCGGGATGTCTCTTGCGCTACATTACATTGCACCGTCATTGCCCGTTGCCGTCTACTATTTCATTTTAAACATACCGGTTTTCGCTCTGGGTTGGGTGTATGTGGGGCGGCGATTTTTTCTTTATAGCATCGCAGGTATGGTCATGTTTTCAGCAGCTTTGGCATTGACGAAAATTACCCTGCCTGTTTATGATAAAATCTTGAGTGCCCTGCTGGCTGGAATCATTTCAGGAGTCGGATCCGGGCTCATCCTTAGATCCCTCGGCTCAGCCGGGGGCTTGGATATCCTGTCTGTTATCCTTTTAAGGCTTTTCTCTATTCGCCTCGGCACGAGCGTGTTGGCCTTCAACTCCGTCATATTGGGGGCCGCCGCCATTCTTTTCTCGCTGGAAGGTGCGCTCTATACCCTGATCTATATGTATGTTACCTCGCACATACTCAACCTGGTGGTTACCGGGCTTAGCCAGCGAAAGGCCGTACTGATTATTTCACCGCAATGGGAAAGAATATCTAAGGACATCATGGAAAGCATCGAAAGGGGCGTGACCATCACCAAGGCGCGGGGCGCGTATTCGGGCGGAGAACTGCATACGCTATATACCGTCATTCGGTTTCAGGAGTTACCGCGGGTAAAGGCCGTCATTCGTAAAATCGACCCCGACGCATTTGTGGTGGTGATGGACACGCTGGAGGTCATGGGACGGCGCATCGGAAACCAGCCCCACTGGTAACCCCCAATGCTGGGATCTACGCATGGGTTGGGATCCTTGGATGCCTTTGCCGTCGGCCGGGCGAGATAATCGGCATCGAGGAGATCGGTATCCAGCGGCGCGCGAGGACCATGGGGTTCGAGAGACCCAACGGGCAAAAAGACCCCGTTTCCCTGCTTGATACGCCTTTCGGCTTCGGGCCAAGTCCGCTCGTGCAAGCGGGGACAGGCTTAAGTCCAAACAAGAAAAATATGACGGAGACAGGGATATGGGGTGAACTAAGAAAATAAGGGGTCTAAATCGGAACTATTTGTTCCGAATAAAATCCGTATCGGAACTCTAAATTCTCAATAGTTATTTTCAAATTTTTCAATAAGTTAGCTACCATCCGGTTTCGTTTTCCCGCCGAAAACATGATTTTCCTGCCGATTTTCGGAACTGTTTGTTCTGTTAGTGAAATGTTCCGAATAAAAAATTCAAAAAATTCAAGGTGTTTACCTTTTGGCATGGCTTATGCTGATCGTGTCGTGTTGCATTCGTCAAATTAGAAACTCTAACTCAATCCGAAAAGCAGGGGGAAACCGTGGGTGATGAAAACGGAAACAGCGAGCACGGAGGACGTTAAGCCTCCCAGTCCGGGGATCGGACTCAAGGATGTGCAGCCAGAGGTTCTCTATGATTTTTCACTGAAAAGGAAACATCATAGAGGGAAGAAAAAAATCATTCCAATTCGAAAAATCCAGCCCATTCTGAGGTCGGCAAATAGTGCGCGCGTTTCGACCTTCCGAAAACAGTTCTTTCCCAATACCACGCCTATGGAATGGAACGACTGGCGATGGCAGTTAGGCCACCGTATTCGGGACATCCATACATTAAGTCGTATGCTTCTCCTATCTGATGATGAACAGCTTGGGATTACCGGTTTCCCAGGACAGATCCCGTTAGCGATCACTCCGTATTATGCGAGCCTCCTTGAAAGGGAAAATCCGAGCCAGCCGCTTCGTCGCACGGTCGTCCCTTTGGTTGCAGAACGTTTTTTCTCCCCGGGAGAAAGGGAAGACCCTCTCGGAGAAGAGCATGACAGCGCATTGCCGGGCTTGGTTCATCGCTATCCTGATCGTGTTTTGTTTCTCGTCACGGATTTCTGTTCGACCTACTGTCGCTACTGCACACGTTCACGGATGGTAGGCAATGGAAAAGGTCCGACCTTTGCTAAAGGTCAATGGGAAAGGGCCATCGCCTATATCGAAAACACACCCGCTGTGCGGGATGTGCTGCTTTCCGGTGGAGATCCCTTGACGATGCCGGATGAAACCCTGGAATGGCTCCTGTCGAGGTTGCGCACAATTCGTCATGTGGAACTTCTGCGGATAGGGACCAAGGCTCCTGTAGTCCTGCCGCAACGGATTACTCCAGCACTCACCCGAATGATGAAGAAATATCATCCTCTCTGGATCAGTGTTCATTTCACCCATCCGGATGAATTGACGCCTGAAACGACGCTTGCTTGCGAACGCTTAGCCGACGCAGGCATTCCTCTGGGAAGTCAAACTGTTCTCCTTTCCGGTATCAATGATGATTTAGGTACCATGCAGACGCTGGTTCACGGACTCCTTAAGATACGGGTGAAGCCTTATTATCTCTACCAGTGCGACCCCATTCTGGGATCATCCCATTTTCGGACGCCCGTCAGCAAAGGCTTGGAGATTATCCGGGGGTTGCGTGGCTATACAACTGGATATGCAGTGCCTACATATGTCATTGATGCTCCGGGAGGTGGTGGAAAAATTCCGCTGCTCCCCGAATATGTTGTGGGCCGACAGGGGGATGATCTGTTGCTCAAGAACTATGAGGGGAAAACCTATCGGTATCCCGATTCCGGGAATGCGATCGGGGCGGAAAGATCACACCGGTCGACAAGCCGGTGCTTGGAGAAAGGGGGCGGATTATGAAGGTTGGTATTACTTACGATCTTCGGGAAGATTATCTCTCCAATGGATTCGGTGAGGAGGAAACCGCAGAGTTTGATCGTATCGATACCATTGAATCGATCGACCAAGCGCTCCGGAGGTTGGGGTATGATACGGAAAGGGTCGGTAACATCCAAGGTCTGACAAGACGACTGGTGGCCGGGCACCGGTGGGACATAGTTTTTAATATTGCAGAAGGGGTAAAGGGGTTTGGACGGGAGGCACAGGTACCTGCCTTACTTGATGCCTATGACATCCCCTATACCTTTTCGGACCCGATGGTTCTTTCCCTGACACTCCACAAAGCAATGGCCAAGCGGGTCGTTCGAGACCTTGGTGTTGCGACGCCGGATTTTTGCGTGGTTGAGAAAGCGTCGGATATTGACCTGATTGATATGGCACCCCCGCTTTTCGTCAAGCCGGTAGCCGAGGGGACCGGAAAAGGCATCACGTCCGCATCAAAAATCATCCGTCAGAGCCAGTTATCGGCCATTTGCAGGGGGATGCTGTCAAGATACATGCAGCCTGTTTTGGTGGAGCGTTTTCTCCCAGGTCAAGAGTTTACCGTGGGAATTGTGGGCAGCGGTGAAAATGCCGTCGCGATCGGTGTCATGGAAGTTCTACTGCGGGAGAACGCTGAATCAGACGTCTATTCTTACCTAAACAAAGAACGATGTGAGGAGTTGGTGAATTATAGACTCGTAAGCAGTTCGGTGGCGGAAAGAGCAAAAGAAGCCGCTGTCAAAGCGTGGAAAGGGCTTGGTTGCCTCGATGCCGGACGGGTAGACCTGAGAGTGGATGCCAACGGCGTTCCTAACTTCTTGGAGGTTAACCCACTGGCAGGATTGCATCCTGAGCATTCGGATCTTTGCATCATTGCCGGCAAGGTGGGAATGACCTATCAGGATCTCATCCATGCCATTATGGCCTCAGCCATTGCTCGATACTCACTGGAGAAAAGAAGTCATGCGGCAGCAGAATATTGGAATCCTCTACAACAAGCCCATCTCCCAAGGGAAGACTCACTGGGAATCATCTATAGACGTCCTTACACAAGTGGAAGCCATTGAGCACAGCCTGGAGTCTTTGGGATACGCATCCGCACGTATCCCGTTTACGAGGCAAGTCGAGTCGTTCCTTGTGAGAATGAAAGGCGAGGGGGTGAATATCGCCTTTAACCTGTGCGAAACCGTGGATGAAGATCCTCGATTTGCCTGGCATCCTCCAGCCGTGCTTGAATTGCTAAATATTTCATTTTCCGGTTCTCCGTCTCAAGCCTTCATGCTTTCAACAGATAAGGTCATAACAAAACAGTTGCTTAAGGCTCACGGTATCGGAACTCCAGATTACCTGGTTTACTCTCATCCGGGAGCCTTGGGTTCGACTGCGCTCCGGTTTCCCTTGATCGTCAAACCGAGATTTGAAGACGCCGGTATTGGTATCGAGCAGGAGTCGATTTTCGAAAACGAAGCGTCGCTGCAGAATGAACTGGAAGGACTTCGAAGCCGCTTTGGACCGCTCCTTGTAGAGGAGTTTATAGCGGGAAGGGAGTTCAACGTTTCCATTTTTGGCTACCCGGAAACAAAAGTCTTACCGATAGCTGAAATTGATTTTTCCGCCTTCCCCGAGGACCTGTACCCGATTGTCGGATATCGTGCCAAGTGGGATAAAACATCTTTTGAATATCAAAACACGCCCAGGATTTTTCCGGAACTGCTTCCCAAGGCGCTCTTGAAGAGAATCGCAACTACGGCGTTGGAGTGTTTTCACCTCTTTTTTCTTAGAGATTATGGGCGTGTCGATATAAGGGTGGACAGTCTGGAGAATATTTATGTGTTGGAGATAAACGCCAACCCATGTCTGAGTCCTGATGCCGGGTTTGCGGCAGCCGCTGAAAAGGCCGGCATATCTTATACCAGTATGGTCGATCAGCTGCTGTCGTTCATGATGCGAAGGTCCAAAAATCATGATCATTAGAAGCCTTTTGCAGAAGGATCGGCAGGGGATCCGACGACTCATAGAGCAGAGGGGAACGTTCAATGAAGCAGAAATAGAGGTGGCTCTAGAGCTTTTGGAGGAGG
Organism: Desulfatiglandaceae bacterium; assembly: GCA_046496815.1. Classification (GTDB taxonomy): domain Bacteria; phylum Desulfobacterota; class DSM-4660; order Desulfatiglandales; family Desulfatiglandaceae; genus JAWOGN01. Next base: position 7,505 of record JAWOGN010000405.1, on the reverse strand, counting down.
CCCTCCGCCATCCCGATGAGAGCGAGTACCGCTTTCTATGTGCGACCCATATGCAGAACGAATTGGCTGGGTATGTCTGTTTCGGCCCCATTCCTATGACGGAACACTGCTATGATCTGTACTGGATCGTTGTGGACATCGCATGCTCCAGACAAGGTGTCGGAAAAAGGCTTCTTGTAGAAATGGAGGATCGTTTGAGAGGCGTCAATGCAAGGCGTATCTATATTGATACCTCATCCACTCAGGCGTATGCTGCGGCGAGGTCTTTTTATGGTAAAAACGGGTACCGACCTGTTTGTGTGCTGGATGATTTTTATCGGAAAGATGATCACAAGATCATTCTTATGAAGGAGTTTAAAAACACCGTTTAGAATATTTTCAAATGGTTGTGGCGACATCTCTGCGCCCTGCGCCTGACGGTACTCCGACGCATCAAAGGGTTTTCGAGGTGCTGGTGTGCATGCCGAGGTTTTTCTTAGCATTCCACCCTTTTTTTTCATCGAATGCAGCGGGCGGTAACGGGACGGGCCGTCAATTTGTTCTCGGGAATCTCCTCTCCAAATTCCTGATGGATCCCAACGAATCCTCGTGTGTCGTCAATGAAGTTCCCCCAAAAATCTTCAGAGAAACTCGCTTCAACTTTTTTCCTATATAACCTCGTAACGAACGGTGGCATGTGCTAAATTGATACAAAAAGGAGCGGATAATTCTGATACTGCAGACGCTGAGAAGGTTGAGATTCTATGTGAGCCCCGGATGTGGTGGCCTATCCGGAAAAGCGTCGCCTTATGCAGATGGCTAACAGATTTATATTTCAAAAATTTTGGTTTTCTGTTAAAGGCCCATCAGAACTTTGCGTTTCGGATTACTGAGAAGGGAAAAGGCCGTCAAGGGCTCGCGATCTCTGATCCATTTCCGGGGATGAAAGCCGATGATGGACGTGAGGAGACCTGAATGAAATCGTTTCTCGTTGTATCGAAAGAACCGGAGATGCTGCGTGTTATCCGGTCCAGTTTTTCTCCGGATTACGCTATCGGAAACGCGAAAAGCAATGAGTCGGCATTGGAAATGCTGAAACGGACGCGATATGATTTGATATTTATTGATATTGAAATGCTTCGAGAGGCAAGCCCAAGCGGCAGCTACGATGAGGGACTTCAAAAATTTTGGCATCTGTTCCAGACAATACAAATTATTGTGATGTGTTCTCCAGAGAATATTAGGGAAGCTGTGAAGGCCGTCAAAGCCGGGGCCGGCGACTATCTCACGTACCCGCTGGACGCAGAGGAATTAAAACATATCACGGAGACAGTCTATGAGTCCGTCATCGCTCAGTCCGAACTTGATTACCTGCGGGATCAATTCTGGCAATCCGATTCCTTAGAAATGGTTCAGACGAAAAACCCTGAAATGAAAAAGGTCTTTGACAAAATCCGTTCGGTGGCACCGACAAAAAGCACGGTCCTTCTCGTCGGGGAAACGGGATCGGGCAAAGGGGTGCTGGCCAAATTGATTCATCGACATAGCACGCGAGGGGATGCTCAGTTTATTGATGTCCATTGCGGGGCAATTCCGGATACCTTACTGGAAAGTGAATTATTCGGACACGAAAAAGGCGCCTTTACCGGCGCAGTTCGCAGGAAGCTGGGTAAATTCGAGATCGCCCAGGGAGGAACCATCTTTTTGGATGAAATCGGCACGATCACGCCGTCAGCTCAGATAAAGCTGCTGCATGTTTTGCAGGATGGAAACTATCAGCGGGTGGGGGGCGAGGACACCCTGGAAGCCAATGTAAGAATCATTGCCGCCACAAACATGGATCTGAAGGAAATGTGCGACGATGGACGATTCAGGCGCGATCTGTACTATCGGCTGAACGTATTTCCAATCGAGATTCTTCCTTTGAGAGAGAGGATCGAAGACATTCCACTCTTGGTGGATGTATTCCTGAAGAAATTTAACAGTCTATTTCAAAAACAAATTCGGGCAATTCACCCCGAGGTTATGAAAGCCTTCAAGCGCTATTTCTGGCCCGGAAACATTCGTGAGATGGAGAATCTGGTGGAGCGGGCATACATTTTGGAAGGGAGCTGGATTCTCACTCCGCAGAGCTTTCCAAACGAGCTTTTCGACTTTTCAGACGAGCCGGATATCTCATCGGAAGCCGCTTTGCCCACCCTGGCAGAGGCGAGAGGAAAGAGAGTAGAGAGTGCTGAAAGACAATATCTCAAAGAACTCCTTTCCCGAACAAACGGAAAAATCAGGCCCGCTTCAGAACTCGCAGGCATCAGCACCCGACAGCTTCATAAGCTGATGACAAAACATGGGATTCGAAAGGAGGATTATAGGTTCCCGGCTTAACTGACCTTAGGCACGGTCTGAAACGATTAGCGTTCGCCCTCTGCATGCTTATACTGCATTGGTTTTGATTGGCAACCATGTCCCCACTCTCAAATTCTTCGCATCGGAACCGAAGGTTCCGAGCAACCAAAAAGCGGAATCCTCATTTCTTGTTCAATTTTCAAATTAAATTTCAATTAGTTAGATTACATCACCGGGGGAGCTTTCAAGTCAACTCACCCATCGCTTTGTGCCACATCGGAACCGGTGGTTCTGGTTGAGATGCCTGCAAAGGGAAAAGCGTGTGCAATATTGACATGTTAAGGCTTTGGCATGTCTTTTGCTGATTTTTTTTCATCTTTCACCGAACCGACCGACAACCGGGTCGAGACAGACAAAATGGAGTATGGCAATGACTTTGATGAGAGGCAGAGGCGTTATCATTCCAGTTGAATGGGATGAAAGCGGCAACGTGGTTGCCATCGCAATCTCAACCCACGGCGAGGATGAGTACGTCATTGAGAATGAAGGGAAAGCGGCGGAGTTAAAGGCGCTCATCAGACAAGAAGTGGAGGTCATCGGTGAAGTTAAAAGGAGGGACGGAAAAAGTATTATCAGGGTTAAAGACTATAAGGTGAAGAAAAACTGCGACTAAATTCAGTATTCTTATAGGGGTTGATGTACAAAAAGAAATTTTGCCGATGTTTGGACAAGCAACTTGAATATTTGCGGATAAACGGAGTAGCAAAAATGAGACCGAACGTCTGGAACTTGGGAACGTTAACTCTGGGAGTGCTTTTCTGTCTACTCATCGCAGGAGTATCGATCTCATCGGAGATGGTGACAATCACCGGTAGAATTAATACGGATTATGAAATTGTAACCGATGAGGGACAGACATATCAGATAGTGGAGAATCTAAAGGGTAAAGAGGTCGTCGAGCTGATTGATAGAAAAGTGAGAATTACCGGTACGATTAGAAAGGAGGGTGCGGAAAAGAAATTCAGGGTGTCCTCATACGAAGTTCTCGATTGATTCTAAAATATTGATGGAAAGTGGCACATAAAGCCTACTGAAACAAGGAATGCGAAAAGCCATATCAACATCATCAATGGAGCGGTCGCTGATAAGTCCGGCATAACAAAGGGATTTCGTACTCTCGGGATTCTGATGTTCTTCCGAATTTGATTCAAGGTGACAAATCGGCTCCTTCAAAGAGACCCCAACTGCACTTAAGATTTTATTTTTAGCGGGATAAGAATATAATTGAAAATAGACACCAGGACGGACCCAGAATCTGATTGATTTGCCTTGATCTGTTCCAATTGAGGAGAACTTTTGGCCATGCAAGAGAAAAAAATCAGATGCACGCTCTGTAAGAAGCAGTTTTTGATAGGTTTCTCGGAGAAGCAGTACCTCACCGTAATGGGCTTCGCGGAACCCACCGTGTGTCCAAGTTGTCAAGAGAAAGAAAACGCATGGAATGATACAAAAAAGAGAAGGAAGAACAACGATAAGAAAAAACACTTTCGACTTAAGTATGGGCTTTAAATCCACCATCGAGGAGATTCTCCGAGAATGGGACATTTTTTCGTTCCATCGGTTGTTTATCCCATGAACCGTGTTATTTTCTACCCGATGGAACACGAATGTGCCCAATATGCCGTCATTCCCTTGTTCCATTATTCCAAATGGGAATGAAGTGTACTGAGTGCGTTTTATCTGGGGTGGTCTTAAGTGAAAAATGAGATGTATGCCGGCAAAAAGAAAACTGTAGGAAAATTGTTTTTGGCCTATCTACCCGGATTGTTGCTCGCTGTTTCAGTGACATTTTGTCTTTGCTTCAACGAATCACAGGCAGCGGCAGCGGAAAGGATCAAGATCGGCCTGTTAGAGGAGCCCAAAACTCTGAATATATGGTTGGCCACCGATGCCTGGTCGAATAAAGTTCTGAGTTTGATATACAATCCGCTTTATATCCGCGAGCCTGAAACCCTCAAGATGATCCCCTGGCTGGCAGAAACGGATCCGGAATATGATCCCGATTCCCTTTCTTACACAATCAGGCTTCGGTCGGCGAGATGGTCCGACGGTTCGGCACTGACAGCGGAGGACGTGGCATTTACGGGAAATCTCATCAAGGAATTCAAAATCCCGCGATTCTATTCCAGATGGAAGTTCGTAAAGAAGATCGAGACGGTGGACGACCGCACGGTTCGGTTTGTTCTGGAAGAGCCGAAGGCCCTTTTTCTGACCAGAACGCTGACCACGCCCATGGTGAGCAAAAAAGAATGGGAACATATTGTCGAAGGTGCGCGTCGGTCTGAAAAACCGCTGAACCATCTGATCAACTACAAAATGCAAAGCCTTTTGGGCACCGGCCCCTTTAACTTTGTGGAATGGCGTCAGGGGGCCTACCTATTCCTTGAAACCAATAAACATTTTTTCGGTCAGGGCAAAAAAATTCAGGGACGCCTCTTAGGCCCCTACATCCACGGCATCGTGTTTAAAATCTACGGTACCGCAGATGCGGCGATTTTGGCAATCCGGAAGGGAAGTATCGACATGTTTTGGTGGAGTATCCAACCAGGATATCTGTCGGATCTTATGAGCCATGAAAACGTCCGAATATTCTCCAATGAAAAAAGTGCACTTTATTATATGGGTTTCAATCTTAGGAAACGCCCTTTTGATGATGTTCATTTCAGGCATGCCGTCGCCTCTTTGGTAGACAAGGATTTTATCGTCAAAAGAATCCTCCAGGGGTATGCGGACCAAATGAATTCCATCGTACCTCCCGGTAATACTTTCTGGCACGCTCCGGACCTGCCGGATTATGGAAGCGGGCTTACGACGGAAGCGCGCATTCGACAAGCCCACAAAATACTTCGCGAAGCCGGATACACCTGGAAAGTGCCGCCGATCAACAATGAGGGCGGAATTGTCGAAGGGGAAGGAATTCTTTTGCCCGATGGAACTCCTATGGAAGGATTTACGATTTTGACACCTCCCTCTGATTATGATCCGAACCGGGCGATGACGGGTATTATGATTCAGGAATGGCTCCGAATGGCAGGCATCCCCGCCAGATCCAAACCCATGGCCTTCAGCGCTCTGACGCAGCAGGTCAACGCGCATCACCAATTTGATATGTTTGTTCTAGGATACGGCAACCTCTCTCTGGATCCGGATTATCTGCGGAATTTTTTCCATTCCAGCAATGACAGGCCGCGAGCCTGGAACGCAAGCGGATATCGTAATCCGGATTTTGATCGCATTGCCGACGAATCTTCGAGGGCGATGCAGGTTGATGAACGCAGAGAATTAATACGGCAAATGCAACGAATTATTATGAAAGATATTCCGTATCTGCCTTTGTATAGCCCAAGGCAGGTCGAAGCCACTCGCGATGACAGGTTCACCAACTGGGTCCAAATGTTGGGAGGCATCGGCAACATCTGGTCGTTTTGTCAAATTATCCCCAAATAGAATATGTTTCGGGCAGATCTTTTTATCGCCTATTTTGGAAAAGAGACCTGTTTCCCATGGGCCGGGGTTTCTGCTATGCAGGCCGTGAAACCAAGCCTTTGCGAAGATATATAAACCAATACACCAACCCCACCATCACTGAGCCCCCAATGATGTTACCAATCGTTACCGGCAATAAATTAACAAACAGGAACGAGGACCAAGTCAGACTCGCAAAGTCCGGCGCTGTTTTCCCAATTGTCATCCAAAATGTGGTTGGTGCGGTTGACTTGACAAAGAGACCCATGGGGATAAAATACATGTTTGCCACACTGTGCTCAAACCCGGCGGCAACGAAAGCTGAAATAGGAAAGATAACTGAAAATATTTTATCCGTGGTCGTTCGGGCACTGTAACATAACCACACGGCCAAACAGACCAAAGCATTGCACGCCATGCCCAGTGCAATTGCTTGAATGAATCCAAGCCCGCATTTGGTCGCGGCAATTGTTAGAACATTCATACCGACCACTCCATTTCCGAAATTGTACTGATGGGTAAAGAGGACAAGTACGGCTGTTGCGATTGACCCCAGGAAGTTACCCACATACACCAGGAACCAGTTTCTGAGAACCTGAAAAGCAGAGATACGTCTATTGGCCCAGGCCATCACGATGAGGTTATTACCGGTGAAGAGTTCTGCACCGGCGACGACCACAAGAATAAGGCCCAGGCAAAAGACGACACCCGCCAACAGTCTGCTTAGGCCAAATGTGAGCGAGCCTGCGGCTCCTGCTGTCGCCACCGTCGCGAAGTTGGCACCCAATGAGATGAACGCCCCTGCCAGTACACCCAATGCAAGGGTAGTGCGCCATCCCATCATGGCCTTTTTTACACCGGTATTTTCAGCCCTGACAGCCATTTCCGGCGGTATAAATGCATCAAAAAAGGGAGCGGGGGAGTGAGAAGACTTGGTGTTCATCATTTCGGCTCCTTTCCAAAAGGTAGGCCTTAAACAAAACCGCTGAGGAGTTTTGACAAGGCAAATTGATTTGCTCGTTGGTTCGCCTGCGCAATAGAGAAGGGCTGTTAAAGCAAAAACCAGAAGAGAGTTTACATCATGTCGGAATTAATGTTGTGAAAGATGCTTGGATTTCTATTTTTGAATTGAGAGAAAAATATTATCCGTGTGCATCCATCGAACGATTTGGCGATCCACGAAAAAATTTCACCTGCCGTGACTTTCCAGCGGCAGGTGAAATAATGCCGACCAACCAGGCTAACAGCTCAGGGTGTTATATTGAGCCATTAGGTCTACCAAAAATGGCGCGCCTTCAATCTCGACCCCCGGAATCATTTCATCGGGGGACAAATACCGATGGTCCACTCAGGCCTTACATGCGTAGATGGCGGCACCGTTTTCCAAGAGATAATCAATGAAAGGCTTCATTTCCTCCCCGGTGGATGCCCGCGCGCTTTCAGCCATACCCAATTGCGCCCAGTGAATGGCATCGTCCAGGAGAAATACCTTCACGTCGTGACCTTTTTCGCAGGCCACTTTCGCGAATTGAAAGGCCCGGGTCGCGCGACCGGCTTTTTCAAATCCATTGGAGACAACAAAAAGCATTTTCGACATCGCTATCACCTCCTTTCCGCATCGCTTTATGGATACTTCTAAAGTCGATGATTACACCTTG
>JAWOGN010000397.1:0-6808 GCA_046496815.1 Desulfatiglandaceae bacterium | reverse complement strand
CCAAACGCCCGGCTTCACATTTTAGACGGATGTGGACATGCAACACATCTGGAATGCCCGGAGACATTCAACCGCATCGTATTGGAATTTCTGTTGAATAAAGACATTTGACAGCGTTACCAATTGCACGCCGACCGGATGAAGATGAACGCGAAAAACCCAGTTCATTAGAAATACTGGATGGCCTAATTTCGTATGCCTGAAAAAGCACCTGTCCGGATTCGAAAATTCAAGAAAGCAGATATCGATGAGATCCTTGCCATCGAACGGCGGGCGTTTCCAAAGACGGCATATTCCAGGGAAATGCTCCTGTACTATGCGGGTCGCATGCCCGACGGCTTTCTTGTCCTCGATTCGGGTGGAAGGATTGCCGGTTACATCATTTTTGATGCGGACGGGCACGTTCATTCCACTGCCGTCGACCTTGTGTGCAGAAAAAAAGGGTACGGAAAAATCCTGTTCCTTCATGCGTTGAAATCTGTGGAGGGCACATTGTGGCTGGAGGTACGGTCAAAGAACACGGGCGCCATCGCGTTTTACAGAAGAATGGGGATGAAAATAATCGGTCGGGTTCCGAACTATTACGAAAACGATGATGCCTTGATGATGGTGTCGCCGCGAAGTCCATAGCAGTGCCCCTTTGAAGGGTCCGAGTTCAGAAAAATCGGGAACGGCCTTACGGCCTTTTTTCAGTCGCTTTCTTTATCCTTCCGCTATGATTTTTCTGAAGTCATTTTCATCGAGTATTTCTATTCCCAGCCGCAACGCATCATCATATTTTGAACCCGGATCCTTGCCTACGAGGACGAAATCCGTTTTTTTGCTCACGGAGGAAGCGACTCTTCCTCCCATGTCTTCGATTGTTTTACGTGCGTCCGTTCTGGTAAAGGACTCTAGACCTCCGGTCAAGACAAATGTCTTGCCTGAAATTGACGTCTCCTTCTCAGGTGTTTTTTCAACCGGGAATGTCACTCCCCCCTCCTTCAGTTTTTTGAGCACGCTTAAATTCCTTGGGTTGCGGAAAAAGTTATAAATGCTTTCCGCGACAACCGGTCCGATTTCATGAACGCCGGCCAAATCCTCTGTCGACTGTTTTGCAAGGGTATCGATGGATTTAAAATGCTTTGCCAGGACGCCGGCCAGATGGTAGCCCACATTTCTGATTCCCAACGCGTATATCAAATTGGTCAGTCCCGGGTTTCTGCTTCCGTCAATGGCCTTCAGGATATTTTCAGCCAACTTATCCCCCATCCGATCCATCTTCATCAGATCTTCCTTTTTTAGGAAATACAGATCCGCCTGGTCTTCGATGATTTTTTTGTCAATCATTTGTTCCAAAAACTTATGGCCCAATCCGTCCATATTCATCGCCGCCTTGGAGACGAAGTGGGCCAAGTTTTCCTTGATCTGAGCCGGACAGTCGATTCCCGTGCACCGATGAATGGCCTCTCCTTCGGCTCTTTCTACTTTAGACCCACAGACCGGGCATCTGTCCGGCATCACAAAGGCTTTTTCCTTTCCGGTTCGATGGGACGTAATTACTTTCACCACTTCGGGAATGACATCTCCAGCTCTTTGAACAACCACATGGTCGCCGATTCTAACGTCCTTTTTCCTGAGCTCGGCCTCGTTGTGTAATGTCGCACGACTTACCTCGACGCCTCCCACCCGCACCGGTTCCAACAGGGCCACAGGAGTCAACGCCCCGGTCCTGCCCACGTTAACGATGATGTCCCTGACTGTGGTATGTTCCTGTTGTGCGGGAAATTTCCAGGCAACCGCCCATCGAGGACTTCTGGAAAGCTCCCCCAATTTCCGCTGTATTGAAAACTCATTTACCTTTATAACAATCCCGTCTATCTCATAGGGCAGCCCGTTTCTCATTTCGAGCATTCGATGATAGTAATCATTGACCTGCTCGACATGATCGCAGCGTTGAACATACCGGCTGACTTTAAAGCCCAGTTGCTTCAAGTACTGAAGGCTGTCCCAGTGATTGGTCAAGTCTTCACCCAAAACCCGGCCGGTTGCGTATGCGAACATATTGAGCGGCCTGGCGCTGGTGACTTTAGGGTCAAGCTGCCTTACGGATCCGGCGGCTGCGTTGCGAGGGTTGGCGAACAAAGGTTCTCCCCGTTTCATTCTTTCTCTGTTGAGCTTCTCGAAATCCGGTTTTTTCATGATGACCTCACCTCGAACGTCGATGATCTCCGGATATCGTCGTCCCAACAGTCTCAAAGGAAGCGCCTTGATGGTTCTTAAGTTCAAGGTGACGTCTTCCCCGACCACACCATCCCCCCGTGTAGAACCCAGGCTCAAAGTCCCCCGCTCGTACACGACTTCCACTGCCAGTCCGTCGAATTTCGGCTCCACAACATATCGCATACTTTCCCCGCTTGTCTTGGAAAGCTCGGTGACCCGACGGTGAAAATCCAGGAATTCCGCCTGAGAGGTGGCTTTATTCAAGCTCAGCATCGGGACACTGTGCGTGACCGTTTCGAATTCCTTTAAGGGGGTGGCACCCACGCGTTGAGTCGGGGAGTCAGGGGTGACGAGCTCCGGATGGGTTTTTTCCAGTTCCAAAAGCTCGTCAAAGAGGCGGTCATATTCGGCATCCGAAATCGCCGGATTATCCAGGATATAATACTGGTGGTTGTGATAATTGATCAGTTCCCTCAATTCGTGGGCCTTGTCCACGGTGCTTCTGTCGGTTTCGGGCATGGTCGGATCCTGTCCTTGTTGAGAAAATTATCAATTTTCACCATCAACGCCGCAGCGGCGAAAATGGTGGATTTTGCCGATCAGGCAAGTTGCAACGGTTTCCCATGGATGGATTCACTAAATCAGGTCACTTAGCCATCAGGAAAAAAGGTGCCTCAGGAACCCCCTAAGTTTTTGGATTAGGCTCGTTCTTATCCGAATTTTCACGTAAAGGTCTCCGGGCTCTCCCCCGCCTTTACCGTTTTCTCCCATGCCTTTCAAGCGTATTTGTCGGCCCGCTTTCATGCCCGGGGGAATCTGAACGATCAGTTCTTTGGCGTTTTGACGGCAGTAATACTTTATCTTTCCTCCCCGCATCGCCAACTCCCGAGAAATGGTGATCCGGTCTTGCAGGTCTTTTCCTCGCTCCGGCAATTCAACGCCCCAGGTCTTTTTCAGCGTGTATTTGAGTAGTCTGCCCAAATTTCCGTTCAATGGAGATCTCCGCCGGTGACCATTTCCTCCGCCGGAGGAACCGACAAATACACTGCCAAAAGCCCCGGGCCTTCGAAATTCAAATGTTCGATAGCCGGTCCCGTAGGTTTCCTTGAAAACCTCGTCAAAGCCTCTAAATCCGAAAGCCCTGCTGAGTTCTTCGAAGATTTGATGGATGTCGGAACCATTGAAAATATCTTGTTCCGAATAGGTCTGCCTGAATTGGCCATACGCAGAAGACCCATATGTTTCTCGCAAGGCGTCGTATCGTCGTCTCTTTTCAGGATCGGACAGGGCCGCGTAGGATTCATTTATTTCTTTCATTCGCGCACTTGCAGCCGGGTTGTCTCTATTTCGATCCGGATGATAGTTCAACGCCAGTTTTCGGTACGCCTCCTTGATTTTTTGTTGGCTTGCGTGTTTATCCACACCCAAAATTTGGTAATAATCGTTTTGTTCCATAAAAACCTTTTTGTCTCATTTTTGTATGAATGAAATGGCTATATCGGCCAGAAACGCAGTCACTCTGTAGAACCGTCATGGCCTTTTACCCCACGAATATAATCATCATTTCGTGATTCCAAATGAAAAGCGAAAGAAAATCAGGACATTTCCAAAACGGTGCCTTCTTTCTTTTCCTGTCCGCTTGCCGGTAAATCATATCGAATCGAGCGCAGGCCCGTCGACGATTTTTTTTGATGCAGACAAAAAAAATATTGACCATATGGTCAGTTTTGACTATAATGCCCTTTATGATGACTCAGTCGGTTTTGGACGTATGAAGGCCCCCGCAAAAAAGCCAAGCAGGAAGCCTGCTACCCGGCAACAGCGACGGGTCAGTGCCACCCACAGCAAACTTTTGGATGCCGCCCGGATGGTATTATCCGAAAAAGGGCTGGATTCGGCCACCATTGCCGACATCACCGAACGGGCGGACGTGGGCAAGGGCACGTTCTATTACCATTTCAAGGATAAAGAAGGCGTCATTGTTGCATTGATCAAGGGACTGCTGGAGGAACTGGCGGCGGCGATTGAAAAAAAGTGCTCCGAGATCGACGACCTCCCCGAACTGTTGGACACCATGATCGGCGTGCACATTGAGTTCTTCAGCAATCGTTGGGAGGACTTTGTGTTGTTTTTCCAGGGACGCGGTGACTTGTACCTCAAGGAAAGCTACCAGGGCATTGAAACCCCGTTCATCGATTACCTGGAGACCATGGAAAACCTGATTGATTCCGTCATTCACCATCGCATTCCGAAACACATCCTGCGTCGGGTGGCGTGTGCCGCGGCCGGATTTGTTTCCGGATATTATTCGTTTGCGGTCATTTTGTCCGAGGACAAAGATGTGGACAAAACGTTTCGTTCTCTGCGCGGTGCTTTGGTGGCCAGCCTGACACGGTTTATCAGCGAAGCGTTGCCGGCCGCCGCAAGTCGAGCGATATAATTTGACTGTTACGGTGGGCGTCAGAGCCGCCGATCCGTCCGACTGATTACCGATTACGTGAGGTGTCGATGAAACGAAATTCTTTCGCCGAACATGCACTGTCAAAGGAACGCTGGGACATTGCATCCGACTTGGTTGCCTATGACGCAGAGGCGGGAATCAGCATCCGGACGGTTACGGACCTCGATGAATGTCAGGCAATCTGGCGCGCCGTGATACCCGATGAGGTGATCACCGACCTGTGGGAAGTGCGCGAATGTTTTCAGCGCCACTTCCAACGACCGCTGAACTTTCTGGTCGCTGAGAACGGCGGCGGTGTCAGCGGGCTGCTGCCCCTGAGTTTTATCCAAGAGCTTGGCTGTTACGGATATTTCCCCGGAGAGACCTGGCACGGCAAAACCTGGTTGGAGCAAAATCGGGTCCATCTTGGAACCCTCGATCCCCGGGCATTGCTTTCCCGTTTCCGGCTGCCCTATCACCTGCGATATCTGTCCCTGCAAGAGAATCTGCAGCAAGGTGAGCCGGCTATCGATGAAATCGGCTATCTGTTTTCACCTCCGCAATACAATTTCAGCATCGAAAACTACTTTCAAGAATTCTCCCGCAAATCCATTAAGCAGATCCTCAAGGACGTCGCAGCCCTGGAACGTAAGGGAGTTTCCTATCGTTATAACAACCTGTCCGATTTCGAGATGATGATCCGACTCAACATCAGCCGTTTCGGTACCGACTCCTACTTTTTTGATCGGCGATTCCAGGAAAGCTTTCGCAGTCTGGCGTATTTCCTCTATGAAAACGGCTGGCTGCGTTTGACCACGGTTCTGATCGGAAACGAACCGGCCGCTGTAGACATCGGGTGTCTGTATCGCGGGGTGTACACCCTGCTGGCCGGGGGAACCGATCATCGATTTCCCTGTGTAGCCAAACTGATCAATTTGCACCATCTGCAGCGGGCGTGCGAAGAACGTATGCAGCAAGTGGATTTCCTGTGCGGCGACTTCAACTGGAAGACCCTCTTTCATCTCACCCCCAGACCGCTATTCTTACTTTCCAACGTCGCTGTGGATCATACCCACCGAGAAAATCTTCAATGCGTCCGATCGAGGCTCCATGCCTGAACCGCGCGTGATCGTCGCCGGAACAACAGCCGATTACATTGATCTGATCCGTGAGCATTGTCCGGGCCGGGCTTTGTTCATCACCGATCGCGGAGAAAGACGGCTCGCCTTCGAACCGGCGCCGCCTGCGGCGGAGGAACTGGTGGTCGATCTAGAGAATCCCCGCAGCGTCCTGGCTTCCTTGCACAATCACCTGGACCGGTGGCAAATCAAACCGACAGGGGTCACCTGTTTCGACTGCGAATCTTTGGACCTCGGCGGCCGCATCGCACGGGCGCTGTCTTTGCCGTTTCCAGCGCTGAGCGCCATCGAGGCCTGCCGAGACAAGTATCGTTGCAAAGACCTGTGGCGTCAGGCAGGCGTCGCCTGTCCACCGGCAGTCATCGCACGCCATACATCCGATGTGCTTGATTTTTTTCAATGTCACGGACTGCCGATCGTTCTCAAGCCTCTGACCGGATCCGGCAGCGAACTCACATTTAAATGCATCGATCCCTCCGAATGCCGACGTGCGGTCGAAATCATCCGGTCACGGCTGGCCGGACATCCAAACCGACGCATGTACAAAGTCGGGCCGTCCGGATCACCCGGTACCGATTCCCGTGCACAATTTGTCGCCGAAGCCTTTGTGGCAGGCAACGAGTTCAGTTGCGACTTCGTTCTGGATGGGGACCGGTTGAATATAATTCGCACGGCCGCCAAGTTTTTCGCTGCCGACCAGCCGTGGGGGACCCCCCTTGCTTACCGGGTTCCTGCTGATCTTTCGGCAGAGCTCGACTTGGAGACGTTCGAACGTCAGCTGCTCCGGGCTGCACGCGCACTGGGTCTGGAGCGTGCAGTCTGCATGGTGGATTTCATCGTCGCGGAAAATACCGCTCACCTGCTTGAAATGACGCCGCGTCCCGGCGGAGACTGCCTTCCGGCGCTCATTCGGCGCAGCTGTGGTCTGGATATGCTCGCGCTCGCATTGGACTTTGCCGAAGGTCGCCCGCTGCAGATCCCCGATTTACTCAATTGGCAACCGCTGGTGGGACTTCGCCTGCTGGCT
>JAWOGN010000309.1:0-19308 GCA_046496815.1 Desulfatiglandaceae bacterium | reverse complement strand
ATGGGTTCTACGAAGCATTTCAAACCTATCTTATCGCCCGTTTGGAGCCCGAGGAATTTGCTGATCTGTATTCCCAAACTTTGACTTACGGCCTTTTTGTGGCTCGCTCACGAGCTGATGACGGATTTACTCGCCAAGACGCTGCAGATCACATCCCTCCAAGTATCGGGATCTTGCGTGAAAACCTGCTTCCTTGCGCGTGGCCAAATGCTCTTCGACGATTCCGGACGGATACTGAATGGGCATCTCCCAGCCGGCAAATTCCACCATGGCCGCCCCCAGTGCCCTGTGCCGGTCGCAAAAAACGGTTCGATGAAGTTCATTCATCGTTAGCTCCTTTTTTCTTCCTCACAATTGAACTCACGCCGCCGTTCATCTTCGGTTTCAAAGTCCTTGTCGTCACCTGAAGGCCGCCGTTTCGGCGAAAGCGCAGGATTCGGGAGTTTTTTGGGTAAAATTTTTTATGACTCCAGGAAAACCTTCAGTTTACCCAGCCCCTCTTGAATGTCCGACATATTGATTCCTGAATAGGCAAGACGTATGTAGCAATTCTTCTCGCCCGGCAACGCTCGACCAAAATGCAGCCGCGTGCATACCGAGACCCCGGTTTCCTGCAGCACGGCTTTGCGAAAGGCATCGTAATTCGTAAGCCCCTTTTGGGTCATTGCCTGGGTAATATTCGGGTAAAGGTAAAAGGTTGCATCGGGTTTGAAACACCGCACACCCTCAATAGAGTTGAGAATATCCACCGCCGTGTCCCGCCGCCCCTTCAAAGTTTTCAGGATGCTTGCAGGTCCTGCTTGATCCCCGGTCAAGCCTTCCAGTGCCGCGTACTGAATAAAATGGTTCGAGCAGGACTCGTCATTGACATTCAGTTTGGTGATGACGTCGATGATTTCCTTGGGTCCGATCGACGCGCCGAGACGCCAGCCGGTCATCGCGAATTTCTTGGAGAATGTGTAGAGAATGACGCACCGTTCCGCCATACCCGGAAGCGAGGCAAATGAAGAACTCCTTCCCGCATAACGAATGTCGAAATATGCCTCATCGCAAAGAACATAGAGGTCGTGTCGGGCCACCAACTCCGCCAGTTTTTCAAATTCAGCCGGCGAGCATTCCGCGCCGGTGGGATTCTGCAAGTCATTCAATACCAACAGTTTTGTGCGCGGCGTGATTTGTTTTTCGATCCCATCCATGTCCAATTCGAAATTGTCTTTGCCCTCGGTATAGCCATAGGGGATAGCCTTGCCGCCGTGGAACTCGATTTGAGACTCGTAGATGGGATATCCCGGGTTCGGATAGAGCACCTCATCCCCGGGATTCATTAACGCCAGGAAAAACTTGTTGATGGTGGGTTTGCCCCCGGGCTGGATGGCGACGTTGTCCAGGGTGTAATTGAGGCCGCGGGAAGCGCCGACATCCCTCGCCAAGGCTTCTCGCAACTGGGGGATACCCGCATTGGGGCAGTAGCCGGTTTTGCCGTCCTTCATGGCTTTCACGGCCGCTTCGATGACGTTGCCCGG
The DNA here is from genome assembly GCA_046496815.1 of Desulfatiglandaceae bacterium. Classification (GTDB taxonomy): domain Bacteria; phylum Desulfobacterota; class DSM-4660; order Desulfatiglandales; family Desulfatiglandaceae; genus JAWOGN01. Next base: position 17,785 of record JAWOGN010000309.1, on the reverse strand, counting down.
TGTGATGATATTCATGTCACCCAGGTGGAAAGGATACACCTTGTGTCCTTCGGCGGCGAAATCGGCCGCCTCGGCTGAGACGGCAAAGGCCGTTTCCGTTCCCAACCGTGCGATTCTTTCTGCGATTCTCATCATCCTTCCTCCTCTCTTTACCCGACCGCACAACCATCGGGTCATGTTTTCGGGGTAAATCCGCTTTCGTTTCCAGTCTCAAGTTCCTTGCCCGAAACCCCCCGGTTACCATCGAAAGCGTTTTAACATGAGCATGCCGCATTTTTCTGGGTGGTCGACTCACTTTTCATGAAAACTGATGGTTTTGTCAATATTTTTCTTTATTTTTAAAGAAATCCTCAAAGAAAAAAGACATTTTGAGATATCTATTTAAATCCGTCCAAGACGTCAGCCGTGTAACGGTCTGTCGGCGGCTTTGTAGGAAACCTCCATCAGTATTTCGGCAAGGGTCGGGTGCGCATGGATGGTTTCAGCCAGTTCTGTGACTGAAAGCCCTGTCCGCACTGCCAATACAGCCTCTGCAATGAGGTCGGTCGCATGGGGGCCGATGATTTGAACTCCCAGAATTGCTCCTGTCTTTACATCGGATATGATCATCGCCTGGCCTTCGATCTCGCCGGTGATCTGAGCTTTTCCCAAGTTGCGAAAAAGGACGCTGTCTGATCGTATGTTCATTCCCTGTTTCTTTGCCTGGATCTCGGTCAGGCCGACTGCCGCGACTTCCGGCATCGTAAAAATGGCACTTGGAACCCCGTCGTAGTTCATGGTAAGGCGTTTTCCCATTACATTTTCCGCCGCGATCGACCCTTCCGAAGAAGCCACGTGGGCAAGCATTATCTTGGAAGGACCCAGGACGTCTCCAATGGCATAGACGCCGGGAACGTTGGTCTCCATCCGTTGATTGGCGATAATCCATCCGCTGCCGTCCGTTTCGACGCCAAGTTCGCTCAGACCGAGGCCGGCCGTGTTCGGCTTGCGACCGATACACACGAGAACCTTCTCCACCTCCATCCGAATGAGGCTCGGATCTCGCGCTTTCGAGTTCTCAGCAACCGCGGAAGGTCCAATGGTCACAAAACATCTGTTTCCATTCCGTTCGGCTTTCCGGAGTGTTTGATTCACGAAGAACCGTATCTTGTGTTTCCTCATCTCTCTTTGAAGCGTCTTTGAACATGTCGGATCAACGGATGGAAGCGGCAGGAGGCGGGGTAAGGCCTCCACCAGGGTTACGTGAGACCCCAGTGATGCAAAGATAAAGGCAAACTCACACCCAATGACCCCTCCCCCCACAATTAATAGGGATTCCGGAACTTCTCTCAGATAAAGCGCCTCGTTGCTGGAAATCACAATCTTGCCGTCAAATGGAATTGAGGGAATGCCGAGCGGCTGTGAACCGAGGGCCAGTATGAGCTTGTCCCAAGGCACTTCGATCGTTCGGCCGTCGGAAAGATCTGCGGCCGCCATATTGGCTTTTCGAATGTAGCCGTGCCCTTGCAGGTAACGGATTTTATGGTGATGCAAGAGCTTGAGTATGCCTTTTGCCTGGTGTTGAATGACCCTTTCTTTTCTGGCCATCAGCGTATTCATATCCGGGTGAACATTCCCCGTCACCGTGAGACCGAAGGCTTTCGCCGCACGAAATTGCTTCAACAGTTCAGCGGTGGTTTTCATGACCTTGGACGGCACACACCCCCAGTTCAGACAAGTTCCACCGACATTGTCCTGCTCAATGATCGTGACATCAGCCCCCAGCTGAGCCGCGCGTATTGCGCTCACATAGCCGCCGGGCCCTGCCCCCAAAACCGTAACTTTCGTGGGCATCGGTGACAATCCTCCACTCGCTTTGAAGTTGGTTTCGAAATTCCTATGGACCTGATTAACACTTAGGATTGCTCAATTCAATAAATATATCATGTTTTTTTGAGGAGAATGTACAATACCTAGAATCATATTGACAAATACATCAAACTGATTTAGTAGATATAAGCCCTCGGTTTGCTAACGCATGCATCGGCGTATTCGCAAGATGAAAATAGACGAAACAAATATCACGATTATAAAGCACCTTCGCCAGGGCAGAAAATCCTTCAAGAAAATCTCGGAAGCGCTTTTCATATCCGAAAACACCGTCAGAGGACGCGTTAACCGGCTCATGGCGGAAGGGGTTCTGGAGATCTCCGCCCACGTAGACCCTGAGGCTGTGCCGGGGCATCGGGTGGTCATGGTGGGTGTCAAATTGAACACCATGAACCTGGTCAAGAAAGGGGAAGAGTTCAGCAAACTGAGAGGGGTGGTGTCGGTGAGCGTGGTGACGGGGCGATATGATCTGATCCTGGTGGTTCTTTTGAATACCGGCTTCGGTTTACTCGAATTCTATACCGAGGAAGTGGGCAAAATCGTGGATGTGCAATCCGTGGAAACCTTTGTTGTTTATAAAGGCTATAATTTGAAGGTCCCCTACATTCTGTAGGAAGCGAACCCAATACCGGAGTAACCGTTTTCTTACTATTTCATCAAGATTGAATGGTTGCATCAAAAGGAGAGAACACCATGAAAGAAATCAGCCAATTGCGTTTGCCGGATGATCTTCGCTATGCAGAAAGTCATGAATGGACAAAACCTGAGGATGAAAGGTTTCGAATCGGTATCAGTGATTATGCTCAGGATCAGCTGGGGGATATTGTTTTCGTAGAGCTTCCCCAGGTGGGTGACGCTTTTAAAAAAGGGGATGAGTTCGGAACCGTGGAATCCGTCAAGGCGGTGGCGGAACTTTACATGCCGATAGGGGGTCAAATTGTGTCGGTGAACACCGCACTCGAGGAATCACCCGACCTGGTCAACACGAGTCCCTATGATGAGGGATGGATGATCGAAATAAAAGCCGCCGATGCCTCGGAACTTGAGTCCCTCATGACCAGGAATGATTATTCCGAAACGCTGAAAGGATTGGTGTAAATGCGTTACCTACCGCATACCGATGAACAGATCGATGCCATGTTGAAGGTGGTGGGTGTAAAAAACCTTGAGGATCTTTTCTCGACGGTGCCTGAAGATTGCCGCCACACGGGCTCCCTCAATCTTCCGGCGGCAATGACCGAGTGGGAGTTGAACGATCACCTGGGGGCACTTTCTGAAACCATGGCGGTTTCTCCTGAATTCAAAGTGTTTCTGGGGGCCGGTAGCTACGAACATTATATACCGGCTTCCGTGTCTTATTTGCTCAGCCGTTCCGAGTTTGTAACCTCCTATACGCCTTATCAGCCGGAAATGAGCCAGGGAACCCTGCAGGCGATTTATGAGTATCAGACACTCACCGCCCGACTTCTGGGCATGGAGGTGGCAAACGCCTCGCTGTATGATGGTGCATCCGCCCTGGCTGAAGCGTTGCTGATGAGCATCCGCATAACCGGACGAACAAAAGTCGCTATCTCAGCGCTCATCCATCCGCTTTACCGTCGCGTGGCTCAGACCTATCTGGCGCCTGCCGGTATCGAGGCTGTGGAGCTTCCGTATCAGAGCAATGGCAAGACCGCATTGGAAAAAATCAACGGATTGGATGATCTTGCGGCGGTTGCCGTTCAATCACCGAACTTCTTTGGCTGTGTAGAGGACCTTCGCATCGTCGGGGAAACCGCCCATGCAAAAGATTCGCTTTTCATCACCTGCTTTACCGAGCCCCTCGCCTATGGACTCATGAAGACTCCCGGGAGCCAAGGGGCGGACATTGCATGCGGAGAGGGTCAAAGCTTTGGTATTCCTCGGTCTCTCGGCGGTCCGGCACTGGGGATGTTCGCAAGCAAGATGAAGTACGTCCGCAGCATGCCCGGCCGCCTGGTGGGTCAGACTACGGATATGGACGGTAAAAAAGGATTCGTTCTCACACTGGCGACACGCGAACAGCATATTCGCCGTGAAAAAGCGACCTCAAACATCTGCACCAATAACAGCCTCTGTGCGGTGGGGGCGGCGATGTATATGGCCTCGCTCGGCGGCTCCGGCACCCGGGCGCTTGCACGTCTCAACTATGACAAAACCGAATACCTCAAATGCAGACTTCGGGAGGCAGGGTTTAAGATCCCATTCAGCAGCCCCGGCTTCAATGAATTCGTGGTAGAGTTCCCCATCGGCTTCAGCGAGACCTATGAACGGTTGGCGAAAAAAAAGATTGTCGCAGGTCTTTCCCTATCGCCCTACTACCCGGAACTGGCAAATCATTACCTTTTGTGTGCCACAGAAACCCGGTCAAAAGCAGAAATGGATACATTTGTGAGAGAGGTGGCATCGTGAACGAATCTCCGGGCACCACAGGACTTGTACTTAACGAACCCCTTCTGTGGGAAAAGGGAAAACGGGGACGATGCGGTTTTTCGATTCCTCGACGGGATGTGGAGCCCGCCCCTTTAGACCGGGAACTTATCCGGGAGAGCCTCGATTTTCCCGATCTCAGCGAGGTCGACGTGGTGCGCCACTACACCAGGTTGTCAACCTGGAACTTCGGCGTTGACACCGGCATGTATCCCCTGGGTTCATGCACCATGAAGTACAACCCAAAGAGCCATGAAAAATTGGCCGGTTTGAATGGATTTGCAGGTGCGCACCCCTTCCTTCCGCTTGGTTTGCAGCAGGGAGCGCTCAAGTTGATGCATGATCTCGAGTGTTTTCTGGCGGAGATCACCGGCATGGATGCAGTCACGCTCCAGCCGGCTGCCGGCGCGCAGGGAGAACTCGCCGGGATGCTTCTCATGCATGCCTATCACCGGAGCCAGGGTTCGCCTCGCACGAAGATCATCGTGCCGGATACGGCGCACGGTACCAACCCGGCGAGCGCCGCGTTGTGCGGCTATCGACCCATTCCGGTAAAATCCAACGAAAAAGGGATCCTTTCCGCCGAGGCGATTGCCGATGTGATGGACGAAAATACCGCCGGAATCATGGTAACAAATCCCAACACATTGGGCTTGTTTGAAGAGAACATCAGACAGATCGCCGAAGTGGTCCATGCGAAGGGCGGTTTGGTCTATGGTGACGGCGCAAACATGAACGCTGTCATGGGCGTTGTTCGCATGGGAGAAATCGGGATTGACATCCTGCATCTCAACCTGCACAAAACCTTCTCCACCCCCCATGGCGGGGGCGGACCCGGCTCCGGCCCGGTCTGTGTAAAAAAATATCTTGAGCCCTTCTTGCCCGTCCCCAGGGTGATTGAGGCGAATGAACGATACCGTCTGTCCGAGGATTTTCCACAGACCATTGGAAAGCTGCACGCCTTTTATGGAAATTTCGGCGTTATGATCAAGGCATACGCGTATATCTTGAGTCTGAGTGCGGAGAACCTGAAAAAGGCGAGCCAGTTGGCCGTCTTAAACGCGAACTACATCAAAGAAACATTACGGGAGGTTTTATATCTTCCTTACGACCGGCCCTGCATGCACGAATGCGTTTTTTCAGATCGATTTCAAATCAAACAAAAGGTCACGACCCTCGATATGGCAAAACGTTTAATGGATTACGGATTTCATCCGCCTACGATCTACTTCCCTTTGGTCGTCAATGGCGCCATCATGATTGAGCCTACCGAAACGGAATCCAAGGAAAATATCGACCAGTTCATAGAAGCATTCAAAGGGGTGGTTCGTGAGTCGGAAGATGCACCCGAACTGTTGCGGGAAGCGCCGACGAAATGCAAGGCACGTAGAATGGATGAAACCGCCGCTGCGAGGCGCCCTTGCCTTGCAGGCTAAAATAAGGCGCCTCCCGGTATCCGGGTGTCCCTCCCCGAAATTCAGCACGTTCGGATGGCAGTCGCCGAAGGATTTCAATCGGGACATGGAGTATGAAGGGAGATGTTAAAGTGTTGAGAACTCCCCAAACTGTTTCCTCTACCGGACTCGCCGGAAAGATCTTTCCGGGCGGCACCCGGCAACCGGCAACACACCGAAAAAAATGCCTGGGCCTGGACCTGCCGATTATGGAGTACAGGAAAGCGTGGGACCTTCAGCACAGGCTTGTTGACGCGAGAAAAGATCGTGTCATTGACAGTGACCTGATCCTGTTTTTGGAGCACTTTCCGGTTTTTACGACGGGTCGGAGAGGAGACCTCAGCAACCTTACGGTAACCGAGGCGTTCCTCAAGCAGGCTGAAATCCCGGTGATACAGGTGGAAAGAGGCGGTGACATAACCTATCACGGGCCGGGACAACTCGTTGTGTATCCCATCATACATCTGGGAAACGCCGGCTTGGGGGTTTCAGAATACGTGACAAAGCTTGAAGAGACAATGATCCGTGCAGCGGCGCACTGGGGAATAAAGGCACATCGAAATTCCCTCAATAGAGGCGTATGGGTCGGGAAGAAGAAATTGGGCAGCGTCGGCATAACGATTCGGAAGGGTGTGAGTTTTCACGGTATCGCCTTCAACGTCAATGTGGATCTCACGCCTTTCGAGTGGATACATCCTTGCGGCCTGAAAGATATTCGTGTCACATCCATCCAACAAGTACTCTCCCGCGAGATCCCCATGCATGCGGTCAGGGAGGTGATGAAAACCCACATGGAAGCGATTTTTCAAATTCAGTTTGAAGCGGCAGACCTTCCCGAGCTCAATGCCGCTCTGTAAACTTCGTGATGCGTGATGATTCCGAGGCCGTGATGGCACCGTCCCCAAACCTGAAAACAACCATAAAAAAGCCTCCCTGGTTGAAACGACGTCTACCGGTCGGAGGTGAATATGAAAAGATCAGAAACCTGATGAGTAACAGCCGGCTTCACACCGTATGTCAGGAGGCCAGGTGTCCGAATCTTTGGGAGTGCTTCTCCCGAAAGACCGCAACCTTTCTCATCCTGGGATCTCGGTGCACGCGAAACTGCCGCTTCTGTGCAATTGAATCCGGACCGCTCTCTCCGCCGGATCCCGACGAACCGGTTCGCGTGGCGGAAGCGGTGGAGCGAATGCAGCTGCGGTATGTGGTCATCACCTCCGTGACCAGGGATGACCTCCCGGATGGAGGCGCCGGATTTTTCGCGGATACCATCAAAGAAATACGCAAAAAAAACCCAACATCCCGTGTGGAGGTTTTGATACCGGATTTCCAAGGCAGTAAAGATGCGCTCCAAGTCGTCTTGGAAGCCCGACCCGACGTGCTGAACCACAACATGGAGACCGTTCCACGGCTGTATCCATCGGTTCGACCTCAGGCGGTCTACGTCGAATCACTGGGCCTCCTGCGACGGGTGAAGGAATATGACGCCGAAATCCCTACCAAATCGGGGCTCATGCTTGGGCTGGGGGAATCGACTGAAGAACTTCAGGGAACACTCCAGGACCTCCTTCACGCCGGCTGCGACCTGTTGACGCTGGGTCAGTATCTTCAGCCCACCGAAGAACACCTGGCGGTGGAGCGTTTTATTCCTCCTGAAGAATTTGCGGCGTGGCGAGAGAGCGCTCTCGAAATGGGTTTTTCCGGAGTCGTGAGCGGACCTTTTGTCCGAAGTTCTTATCATGCGAAAGAGCTTTATCATCTATTAACCCTTTAACTCGACACATCGTCACAGTTTTTCCTTTTTGACGCAGGCACGTCAAAAGCCCCTGCGATTGAGCTGTTTCAACGCAGGACGTTCCGTTTCCAAATGTGAATGCGCCGTTTTCATGGAGGCTAATATGATTGTAGGAATCTTAAGAGAAATCAAGGCAGCGGAAAACCGTGTTTCCATGACCCCGGGCGGAGTAGAAATCATGAAACAAAACGGGCACACGGTATTGGTTGAAAAAGATGCGGGGAAGGGAAGCGGATTGGAGAACGCTGCGTACATCAGCGCCGGAGCGCAACTCGTCGACACCCCTCAGCAAATTTACGCTCGGGCCGACATGGTGATGCATGTCAAAGAACCCTTGCCGTCGGAGTATGAACTGATCAGGGAGGACCAGATCGTTTTTACCTATCTTCATCTGGCCGCCTCAGAGGAGCTTACGCTCGCCCTGATCAAAAGCAAATCCATAGACATCGCCTATGAAACCATTCAAAAGGCGGACGGTTCGTTGCCGCTGCTGACACCCATGAGCGAAGTCGCAGGCCGCATGGCGATTCAGCAGGGCGCCAAGTACCTGGAGATGGTGCAGGGTGGCCAGGGGGTCCTTTTGGGAGGTGTGCCGGGGGTCGATCCCGGCACGGTTCTTGTTATCGGCGGAGGCGTCGTCGGAACAAACGCCGCCAAAATGGCATGCGGCTTGGGTGCGAAAGTATATCTTCTGGACAGCAACTTGGAGCGATTGCGCTATCTGAGCGACGTCATGCCAAGCAATTGCTTTCTTTTAATGTCCAGTCCGGCGACCATCCGGAAATTCGTGAAAGAAGCCGACGTGGTCGTGGGCGCCGTGCTCATCCCCGGTGCCAAAGCACCCAAACTCGTTACGCGGGACATGTTGAAAACCATGAAAAAAGGTTCCGTGATGGTGGATGTCGCCATTGACCAGGGAGGCTGTTTCGAAACCTCGAAGCCGACTACGCATTCAGATCCGATCTATACCGTCGAGGGCGTCGTACACTACTGTGTCGCCAATATGCCGGGAGGCGTTGCCAAAACCTCCACGTTTGCTTTGACCAATGCCACGCTGCCGTATGCGGTTGAAATCGCAAACAAAGGATGGAGGCGGGCCGTTAAGGAGAACCCCGAGATCAAACCCGGCGCGAATGTTGTCAAGGGCAAAGTCGCCTGCAGAGGCGTTGCGGATGCTTTTGGTCTTGAATGTGTTTGGGATGATGATTTGTTTTAAGTGCGCTTCGAGGTGCCATTTTGGATTCTCCCCTGGTCTGGGCGGAAATTGATCTAACGGCGATTGCGCACAATGTTCGAGAGTTGAAGCGTATCACGGACCCCGCCGCGCGCCTGATGGCGGTGGTAAAAGCGAACGGTTACGGCCACGGTGCCGTCGAGGTCGCCCAAACGGCTCTGGACAGTGGGGCAACGGCGCTGGGCGTTGCGAGGATCCACGAGGGAATTGATCTCAGGAAAGCGGGCATGGACGTTCCCATTTTAGTCTTTGGATATACGCCGCCCGCTCTTGCCGATCAGCTTATCAAATTCGATCTCACGCAGACCGTCTATTCCCAGAAGACTGCTGAAGCGCTTTCTGGAATGGCGGCTTCGGATGGAAAAAAAATTAGGGTTCACCTCAAGATGGATACGGGGATGGGCCGACTCGGTCTGGTGTTGGGGCGCACCCGACGGATCGCCTCGCGCACGGAGCCGGGAAATGAAGCTCTCCGTGAAGTGGAAGCCATTGCGCGTCTTCCCGGTCTGGAGGTTGAGGGAATATACACCCATTTCGCAACCGCCGACAGCTCAAATAAATCCTTTGCAACTTACCAGCTCGATCTGTTTGTAGCGTTCATAGAACAGCTTCGTATTGCGGGCCTGGAATTCTCTATGAAACACGCCGCAAACAGCGCGGCGGTCATCGACATGCCGGAGTCCCATTTGGACATGGTGCGTCCCGGCATCTCGATCTATGGGTTTTATCCATCCGAGGAAGTGAACAAGGCTCGGATTTCGCTCAAGCCGGCAATGGCGCTGAAAACCAAGATCATTCATTTGAAGGATGTGCCGGCGGGGTTCAAGGTCAGCTACGGCGGCACGTATGAAACTGAGAAACCGACCACCATCGCCACCGTGCCCATCGGCTATGCCGACGGCTTGAACCGCTTGCTCTCTTCAAAAGGCCATATGCTGGTTCGAGGCCGCCGCGCCCCGATCGTGGGCCGTGTCTGTATGGATCTAACCATGCTGGATGTCGGGGATATTCCGGAAGTAGGGCTCGAAGCGGAGGTGGTCATCTTCGGGAGACAGGGAACCGAATGCATCACTGCGGATGAAATTGCCCGAAGCCTTGCCACAATTCACTACGAAATTGTTGCCACGGTCATGAACCGGGTGTCGCGACGCTATTTGCGCTAGCAAGTGTGCATTGCTTCGGTTTTGAAAGGCTTGGCAGTCGAAGGCTTCAAAGACGTCGTCATCTAGACAAGCGCATCCGAAAGCTTTTTGAATACATCGAGGGTTGCTTTCATCACATCTCGTTCCGTCACGATTCCTTTGATCGTTTCTTCATCCGTCACAAGAAGTCTCCGGATCTTTTTCTCCGCCATGAGATCAGCCGCTTCTCCAATGGCGGCGGTACCCTCAATCGTGATCAAAGGACTGCTCATGACCTCGTCCACCTTCAGGTTTTCGCACTCAGCGTCAAAACAAAATTTTTTCAGGACGTCCCGCTCCGTCAGAATGCCCACCATTTCCTCCTCGCTTCGAACCACAACAGAACCGATGTTCTTCTCCAGCATAACACCTATTGCCTCTTTTAAACTGACCGTGTTTGCTACGGAAACAATGTCTTCTGTCATGATATTTCTGACTGCGTAGGTGACTGCCATGACCCCCCTCCTCTTTCCTGCCGGCAAGACTCATCAGCATTTATTAACAAAACCGAACTTGCTCTGAAGTAATTCGCTTCGCAGATGTTCAAATAAACAAATTCCGCCGCCTCTCACAATATTCGTGCGGGATCAGCCGCCCAAATATGTTTTCTTAATGTCGGTGTTTTCAAGCAATTCCAAAGACTTTCCTGCCAGCGCAATGGCGCCGTTCTCCAAAACGTAGCCTCGTTTGGCGAATTGAAGTGCCATGCGGGCATTCTGCTCCACAAGCAAAATCGTCGTCCCTTCCCGATTGATTTCTCTAAGCGAATCGAACACACCCACCATCAACAGTGGCGCCAATCCCATTGAAGGCTCATCGAGCAGCATGACTTTCCTTCCGCTCATGAACGCCCTTCCGACCGCCAGCATTTGTTGCTCCCCGCCGCTGAGGGTCCCTGCCTTTTGCGCTTGTCTTTCTTCCAGGCGGGTGAATATGGAGAACACCCGTTTCACATCTCGCTGGATACCGTCAATATCCTTCCTGGCAAAAGTGGCAAGTTTTAAATTTTCCATGACCGTTAGATTTTCAAACAGACGTCTTCCTTCAGGCACATGAGAAATACCAAGCTGACTGACGACTTTGTCGGCGGAATACGCAAGCAAATCCTTGTCCATGTAAGTTAATTTACTACCGGTTTCTACAGGAACCAGACGAGAGATCGCCTTCAAAGTCGTGCTCTTTCCCGCGCCGTTCGCACCGATGATACATACGATCTCTCTTTCATCAACCTGAAAGCCGATGCCGTGGAGGGCCTTTATTTTGCCATAAGAAACTCGAAGGTTCTCTACCGATAACAACATCAGGCCACCTTCTCCTTGCCCAGATAGGCGTCGATTACCGCCGGGTTGTTTTGAATCTCTTCCGGTGTCCCCTCAGCGATGACCTCTCCAAACACCAGTGTCTGGATCATCTCACACAGTTCCATGACGACTTTTAGTCGGTGTTCTATAAGGAAAATTGCGAGTCCGAATTCAGCGTGGACCTTGCGGATGATGCGCATCATCTGAACCAATTCTTCCGGATTCATACCGGCTGTGGGTTCATCCAGAAAGAGGATTTTGGGCTCCGTCGCCAAGGCTCTGGCCATCTCTACGCGTCTTTGTGCGCCGTATGGGAGGTTAGGCACAATGTGGTTCTCAAATTGGCTGACCCCCAACATCTCAAGAAGTCCATGAGCCCTTTCTTCGATCTCCGACTCCTCTCTGTGCCGCCGGGGTGTGCCGAAAAAAGCCCCCATTAACCCGTAGGTGATTTTCGAATAGCGGGCCATCTTGACATGTTCCAGGACCGTCATATGCCGCCACAGGCGCATGTTCTGGAAGGTCCTGCCAAGGCCCAGAGACGCAATCTCATGGGGTGGAAGTCCGTTGATTTGTTTGCCGTCGAAAATGATTTTACCCGCCGTTGGCGTGTAGATCCCTGTGATGAGGTTGAAAATAGTGGTCTTGCCCGCGCCGTTCGGCCCGATCAACCCCCGGATCTGTCCCGATTCGATCATCAAATCGTAGTTATGGACCGCCCGCAAGCCACCGAACTCGTGCGTCATTTTTTGAATTTGAAGCAAGGGCATCGTGCATTCCTCACTCAGTTTTCTTTTTTGGCCTGATAAGCTCCCGCACATTGAATTCTTTGAATGCGATGAGGCCGGTTGGGCGGTAAATCATTACCAAAATAAGCAACAGCGGAATAATGATCCACTTGAAAATTTCCAAAGGCCTCAGTGCTTCCCCCAGCAAGCTGATGCTTACCGCGCCCACAACGGCACCGTATACCGAGTTGAGCCCCCCAAAGTAAACCATGGCCAAAACTTCAGCAAGTTTTTGGATTCCGAAAGTCCCCGGATTGACATAGCGCAGTACGTGCGCAAAGAGACCGCCGGCTACGCCCGCCCAGAAGGCGGCAAACAGAAATGCGGTCATTTTGGTTCGTCTTGTGTTGACCGTCATGGCATCCGCCGCCATTTCATCATCCCGCACTGAGTTGAGTGCCTTTCCGATGGTGGAGCGAACGAAATTATTGATGATCCACAAGCAAACGACGGTCCATGTAAACACGGTGGGCAGGTTGGCCCAGTCCGGCTGTTTGCTCAGCCCCCGGGGTCCCCCGACGACCTCGAGGTTCTCGATCAAGCTTTTGACGATGAACATAAAGGCGAGGGAGATGATGGCGAGATAGTCCCCTCGCGTCCGGAACGAGGGGATGGCGACCAAAATGGCACCCACGGCCGCAACCAGCCCGCCCAGGATCAACCCGATGGGAAACAGAAACGGTCCCAGAGCAGGCGGCAGGACCGCCGTTCCAAATTGCTTGTCGTTGACGAACAAAACGACGGTAAAAACGGAGGCACCATATGCGCCGAGGGCCATGAAGCCGGGGTGTGAACAGGAAAACTCTCCCATGTAACCATTGATCACATTCAGGCTGAGCGTGACCATAATGGCGATGAGCGTCAGTTTGAGCGTGAGGACTCGATAGTCGCTGATTTCCGACCATATATGCAAAGCAAGGTAGAGAAGGCCGAGGTGGATGATGACGGAAAAAAACATCGATATGGAGAGAAATTTCGCCGCCAGCCGGTTTGCAACCGGTGCTATGAGGCGGGAGACAACAGCGATTGGAATCGCATAGATCAGCAAGACATACACAATCACACTGGGTATCAACAGGGGTTTTTTCAGCATGATCACCACCCCGAAAATGGCGGGGATCTTGGGGAGTCCCACGAGATCGGCCAACGGGGAGCCGACGACATGTTCAAGCGCCACCGCAATCGTCGCACCCATCAACCAACCCAGCAAAGGGACGTTCGAAAACCAGTCCCGAGCTTTACCCCCCAGCCGGACCATTCCCGTTGACGACTTCCCAGAGGTTTCTTCCATATTGGTCCCTCGTCTTACAGTGTCCTTTCGTCGTAGCAGTGACATTCCCAATAATTACAATCGATTAAAGCCTCAGACGTGCGCTGTACGGTTCCCCGAAAAACCCGTGAGGCCTGAAGACCAGGATAAGCAGGACAATCGAGTATGCGATCAGGTCTCGAAGCGTGGAAGGAAAGACCATCGCCACAAAGATCTCAATGAAACCGAGCAGGAACCCTGCCAATGTAGCGCCCAGCACCGACCCTCTTCCTCCGAGAATTGCAGCCACAAAAGCCTTCCACCCGAAAAGGATACCCATATACGGGTCAAGAACCGGATAGGCAATGCCGAAGAGTATTCCCGCCGCTGCTGCAAGGGCTGATCCGATAGCGAAAGTCAAGGCGGCGATGGTGTTCAGGGGAACCCCCATCAACGGCACGACGACATAGTCGAAAGCCATGGCTCGCATCGCCATTCCCCACTTCGTTCTTTGGACAAATTGATGCAGCGCAAGCGTAAGAAGCAAGGAGACAAGAACGATCATGATCTTCTTGTTGGTGACGAACACCCCGCCTAAATCGTAGGTCGTCGTCGTGATCAACGAAGGGAAACTGATCCGCTGGGCGCCCAACAGAGCCAAGTTTCCCGTCTCGAGTATGATACCGATCATCAGGCCCGTGATGGCGGCGGAGGCGCGAGGCGCTTCCCGTAACGGTCGATACCCGACCCTTTCCACGATCATCCCTACAAAAGAGGTCAAAAACATCGAAAAAAGAATGGTCAAAACGAGAATCAACCAGTTGGGCAGTGCAAGTGCCCCGGATGACGTAAGCGCAATAAGTCCGGTTGAGACACCAAAGCCGATGTAAGCGCCTACCATGAATATGTCGCCGTGTGCGAAGTTGAAGAGCATCAGGATACTGTAAACCATGGAATATCCCAGTGCAATCAGAGCATAGAAGCTGCCCCACTGCAGAGCGTTGACCAGGTTTTGGAAGAAGAATACCATCGAGTTCGCTCCTTGTTCTTTCAAGAAGGCGGACGCGGGACGCATGGCCCCGGCCCGCCCCGGTCTGCGACGAGTCTTTGCCCCGATAGTCTACAAGATCCTATCAGGTCCTGAGCCCCCGGGAGACCTCACCTCACTCGAATCTGGGTTCTATGGGCAAACCGACTTGTAAAACTCGAAATCCCCTGTGTCACTGATTTTGACGATGACGGCGCACTTGATAGGATCGCCATCTTCGGTGAAGGTCATCTTGCCCGTAATTCCATCAAACTCCTTGATCTTGGCCAGTGCATCTCTGATGCCCTGACGGTCTTTCTTCAGCTTTCCCGTGATGTTACCGTAGGACTGGATCGCTTGCTCAACGATACGCAGGGAGTCCCAGGTAAGGGCGGCCACATCGTCCGGCACGTATCCATGTTTTTCGTTGTACCGATCGATAAACGCTTTGGTCGCTCCCGTTGCACCCGCAGCGGCGTAATGGGTGCTGAAAAAAAGACCATAGCAGTCTTGACCGCAAAGCTTCACGGTTTCCGCGGAACCCCAGCTGTCGCTTCCCACAATGGGTGCCTTGTAACCCAACTGATGTGCCTGCTGTACGATTAAGGCGACCTCATTATAGTATTGCGGGGTGAACAGGACTTCTGCTCCCGACATCTTAATTTTGGTCAGCTGCGAACTGAAGTCAGTATCCTTGGTGGTAAAGCTCTCAAAAGCCACGACGGAGCCCGGCCCGTGGAGTTTTTCCCAGGCCGCCTTGAAAAATTCGGCAAGGCCCTTGGGATAGTCACTGGCCACATCGTACAAAACCGCGGCCTTGGTAAATCCAAATTCCTCTTTGATGAAGTTGGCTAAAACCGGTCCCTGGAAGGGATCGAGAAAACACCCACGGAACACATAAGGCCGATCCTTTGTGGTGTCGGGATTTGTGGACCAGGGACTGATCATCGGCGTTTCGTAATTGTTCGCCACCTCCCCCGCAGGCACCGCCTGTTTGGAAGATTGCGGCCCTACAATAGCCAGCACTTCGTCCTCGGTAATCATCTTGGTGCTGACCTTCACGGCCGATTCCGCCTTTGACTCGTTATCCTCTATAACCAACTCGACGGGGTATTTCTTCCCCCCCACCTCCAGGCCACCCGCGGCCTGAATATCTTCAAGCCACATCCGAGCCGCAAACTTCGTGCCTTCCCCCACCTTGGGGATATCACCGGTGATCGGTGCGTTGATGCCGATCTTGATGGGCTTTGTCTTCGCCCACCCCATGGGTGAAAAAACGAGTCCCAAAACAAGCAACGATACAACAAACAATAGACCTTTTCGCATAACTACCTCCTTTTTTTGACCTTTTAGAGTTGAAGAAAAATAAGTCGGATCCACCTCTAACCAAAACGCTGGCTGTTATTTAAAGTTGAGGCTGTTAAAATGACTGGTTTTGCAACACGGTTGGAAAAACAACAAAAGAAGGACACACCAAATGAGCAATTCCCGATATCATAGTAATTTTTTCTTTGCAACCGGTTTTTTTCATTGTTACCGCAGCCGAAACGCCTTGAGCCGTTTGAGCTTCTGCGGATTGCGGGTCATTGTCTTTTTGAGCCCGAACCGAAGCGCAAGCGAAAGCTCCCATGATTCGCTCAAGCGATCGCGGCCGAAAGGTGTATTCTTGCCTTCCTGTAATCCAAAAGGAATAGAATATCGCTAACCTTGAAACCGCCCCAAACAAAAGGCAGCACGTTCTAAACATGCTGCCTTTTGCAGTGATCCTCGGTGAAACCGGATCGGTTCATGCCTAGGAGCTGTCCGAGAATGAGGGATTTTTTTCAAGATCAAGGAAGGCGAAAATTATAACCACAGGAATACATTTAAGTATTTCGAGGATTATAATTTGAGCCTGACACAGAGATTGGGGAAAATAGCCATTCTCGGACAGCCTCCTAGTGAAAAACCTATCTCAGTCGAAGGCCATCTCCGGTTTCCAAACCTCCCAGACCTTCCCCACAAGATCCGGCCCCGGTGTTAAGGTCGGCTTCCCCGGCCGCCATCCTGAGGGCGCGGCCTCTTTCCCGTTGGTCTTGCGGACATGTTGAAACGCCTGCACCTGGCGGATTAACTCAGCGACATTTCTTCCCACGGGCGGCGTCAGAATTTCAATGGCTTGAACCACCCCATCGGGGTCGATAATAAACCTGCCTCGCATTTCGACACCCGCATTTTCGTCATAAACCCCATACACTTTTCCCACATTTCCCGGTCCGTCGGAAAGCATCGGAAACGGAACCCCCCCTTCCACCATTTTCGACAATTCATTATCCTGCCACATCTTGTGAACAAAGTGGCTGTCAACACTCACGGACAATATCTCAACGCCCAGATCCTGAAAGTCTTTGTATTTGGTCGCAACTGCGGCCAATTCCGTTGCTCAGACAAATGTAAAATCACCCGGGTAGAAGCACAGCACGACCCATTTGCCGATGTAATCTGAAAGCTTCACCTGTCCGAATTCCCCATTTTGAAAAGCGGGCGCCTCAAAATCCGGCGCCTTTTGCCCCACTCTAACGCTGGCCATGACGTCCTCCTTTCCCTCGGATGCTCGAGCATCACTACCTTTTTCCTTTTGTTTGTCGCCCACTTTTGCTCCCGTGGGCTTACCGCAACCAACCTTCAGTTCCTTCATAAGGTTCCCTCCTTTCAAAATTCATGCGTTAAAGGTTGACTCCCTGCGCAGTCGTTTAAACCTGTTCAGGGGCTTTATTTATTACGGGACCTGGATCCTAATGTTTGCCATAATTCAGGGCAATACCTTTTCGTTGTGCGAGGATGTATGCTTCACACGCTCGGGAGTCATGGCATTATCATCCGGAACAAATGCCTCCCCTATGACCGGATCCAAACGGTTCGGGGGTTTGGTGACATCCCCTGCCGCCATGATGCCGTCAAATTCCTTTTGCTGAAAGCCCATGCTCGCAGCCCCGTGCGGACCCAGCGGAATGTCCCGGCTTTTCCTTGACCTGAGATGCGAAGGAAAGACCGATGACGCCCCCTTCATCATTTCATCACCCGATATCCGCTCCTTGCCTCACAAAAATCATGGGACCGGCGAGAGCTTCAGCCATCAAGAGTTTGCTTTTGAAAGTTTTTCTTCTCCCGGGCTTTGCAGCCGGCGCACACCCCGTAGTACTCCATCCGGTAGCCCCGTACTTCGAAGCCGAGCTTTTTTTCAACCCTGTCCAGATGAAGGGAAACGCCCGCATCGAAATCATGAATCGCCCCGCACATGGTACAGATCAGGTTGATATGCGGATAGACATTGGTCTCATGCCGGTTGTCCGTCGCCTGGAAGTCCATTACTTTGACCAGGCCCATCCTCGCCAATGTCTCCAGTGTGTTGTAAACGGTCGCCAAGCTGAGACCCGGAAAGGCTTTTCTTGCTTCTTCG
>JAWOGN010000295.1:0-23382 GCA_046496815.1 Desulfatiglandaceae bacterium | reverse complement strand
CTCGTCTACCAAAAGGAACCTCCGACCATGGGCTGGGACGGCGTTTTTCGTGAGCGCCGAAAAACCTAAACCGTTTGCTGCCTCTAAATTCCCCTCAAAGCGAACACGACTGTCTCGATCAAGATAGCCGCATCCAGGGAAAAAGATACGTTTCTTATGTAATAGAGATCATAATCCATGTTTTCGTGGATAGGCTTTTTCCGGTCACCGCTCAATTGCCACAAGCCGGTAATACCGGGCAAAACCTTCAGTCTTTCTCTGTGGATTTCGTTGTATTCTGCGGCGATGAAAGGCATCTCCGGTCTCGGACCGACAAATGACATGTCTCCCTTAAGCACATTGATTAGCTGGGGCAGCTCGTCCAAGCTGGCTTTTCTCAAAAACCTCCCCACACGCGTTATCCTTGGATCATTTCGCGTTAACGGATTGACTGCGTAAGGAGCTGCATCCTCGAACATGGTTCGGAATTTATAGATCTGAAAAACCTTGCCATCCTTCCCAATACGCTGGTGCTTGAACAAACCCGGCCCTTTTGAGTCCATCTTTATGGCCACGGCAATTGCTAAGAATACGGGCCACAACACACACATTGAGACCAAAGCCAACCCGAGATCCAGATATCTCTTCACCCGCAAATAGAGAGAATCAACATCATCTATTTCTCCAGCGATGGGAATTTGTCCGATTTGATCTATTTTCAAATTATGACTCACGAACTTGTATAGATTGGGGACAAAGGACACCTTGATTTTTTCTTGCTTAAGGAAACTCAATGTGTTTCTCAGCGCTTCGTGATCAATATTACAGATAGCCACATAAACCTCGTCGACATCCAGGGCGTCTTTTATCCGGCGGATGTTTTCTCCGGTGCCGAGGACTGAAATGCCATTGGAACAATTGAAACCACTCGGATAACAGACTGTGCCTTTTTTCTTCGGATCATCATCGATAAAGCCCACCGGTAAAATCCCCAGTTTCGGCGAATTAACGATTGATCGGTATAAAGTTTGACCCAGTTCTCCTGCTCCATATATGAGTATTCTTTTGTGGAAATACCGCAGCGAGGTGATCAAGGGAAGGAGGTGGTATAATGCCGTTCTTTCCGCCACGGCAAATAACAAAGCTGCGAAATATGAGAAAACCAAGACGTATCTGGACGGAGGAAATTTAACAAACACAAAGATTAAGGCGAACAACAAAAACGACACGGTCAGCCCCTTGATAAGGTTTCTCATCTCCTCCACATTCAGCACACTGGATTCTTTTCTGTAAGCGCCGAAACCCAGCAATATGAGCAGGGAAATGCAAGCCGCCAACAGACTCACGCCGATAATATCCGCTTTTTCATAGTACACCTGTTTTCCGATGCCGAGAAACCGGTACAGAGCGTAAGATGATACAATCCCCGACGTCACCGCTACAAAATCCAAAGCGGGGTACAATAAGGATATGATCAGACCGTGAATCTTACGCTTCATCAATTATGCATCCAGAATAGAAAATGACGGATGGAGGGCTACATCCCTTGACATGGCCGCACCCGCTCCCATCTGCCAACCAGGATTCGAAGGTGAAAGCCCTTGATCTGTCTTCCCACGAAATGCCGCGTATCAAACTGCCCCATGCGGAACTCAATACCTGAGTCTAAATCCGGATCTTGAAGTACATGCATATCAAGGAGCCTTCCCTTCAGCTTCATAACAATCGAAACAATCCGTGAAAACCCCTGACCAGCATCGCCAAGCGTTTGCCTCATGCGTATTGACCCGGGGGTCGCTGGTCGGTAACACCATTCATGTTTGATTCTCGTCAAGAGAGTGAGTATCGGCGCAGCCCAACAACCTGCATGAAGGCATAAACCGCGAAAAGCGGGTTGTATACCAAATACCGATACGCCAGACGTCGAGGCTCCTGGATCAGACGAAAAAGCCATTCAAGGCCACACCGCTGCATCCAGGTTGGGGCCTGCGGGACCGTCCCTGTGAGGAAATCAAAGGCGGCCCCGACGCACACAAGTACCGGTGCGTTTATCAAAGGTCGATGCTGCGCTACCCAGTAATCTTGTTTGGGCGTTCCCAATCCGACCCAAATCACGTCAGGGTTCGTCGAATTAATCGCCTCAATGACAGATCGCTCTTCCATTCCACCCACTGGTCGTATAGGCGGAGAATGGAAACCGGCAACACGCAATCCAGGATACCGACATTCCAACTTTGTCGCCAACTCCTTTGCAATGCCAGGCCCACCGCCATAAAAGAAGTGCCCATAACCCTTTTCCACCGAATACTCACAAAAGGCCAGCATCAGATCCGGGCCATAGACTCTCCTTATGCGTCTCTTCCCCTGATATTTTCCCAGCCATACAAGCGGCATCCCGTCCGGCGCAGCCATACCGCTTTTGTTCACCATTCTTTTTAATTCCGGATCCTGTCGGCATTCCATCACCGTGTGGACGGTACAAAGATTTACGTAATGATGTGATCCGTGCTCTATCCAAGTCGCCATCTGCGCAACCGCTTTCGCAAGCGTAACCGCACTAATTCCGACGCCCAGAATGTTAACTCGATCCAAATTCTCCATTCTTCACTTTGTCCGTTCAAAAACCTTCGGATCATCTATTCCTTCAATAGTATACAAATCTCCTTCCCTTCGTGCTATCACTATTTTGTAAAACCTCTACAATCCCTTTCATCTACGCTTTTTTCTGGCCTCTTCCTTGGATTTTATCGTTTTCTCACACTTATTTCAGCAAACCCTGCTGTCCAGTCAACAGAATTTAGCTAACCAAATGCTGCCTCCGTTATGTCACTTCCGCCTATGTCATCAGACATACTTGCTGATTCCAAATTGAACCGTATCCTATCATTACCAGCCCCTTCTCGCTTTCGATTTTTCCTCAAGTCTCTTTCACACTAACTATCGGAACCCGGCGCCGTCCGTAACAGAAAGCATACGAAAACAGCAAATTGCATTTGTTGACGCAAATCAAACGGGATGATATTTATTAGATAACCAATTTTGATGGCCTCGATCACCATTTTCCGTCATTCCGGTGTAGACCGGAATCCAGTCTTTTCAGTCACATAAGGAGTGTCTGGACCCTGTTTTTCAGCGGGGTGACGACTTTTTACGAACGCATCAAGGATGGCTTCCATAAAAAGAATCGCTTTGCCTTTGGGAACTGATTCCCGTCGGCATTCAAATGGGGTGAGGCCGGCTTAAGCGGAATCAAGCTTGCCGCCTCTCCCCAAAATGAGTTCCAGGTCACATTCAAGGCATCGCTTTGCCTCCCGAATGGCGTCTTCGTCGCTGAAACAGCGGTCGACTTCGCAAAAATTGTGGAATCGTTCCGAAACGGGCACTGTGGGAAACGCAACGCGTCCCAGGTCTGCAAATCCCTTCTCCCGCTTTCCGTCATAATTCTGCAGATCAAGGCCGATAGTTTCGCCTTCCGGCTTCC
This sequence comes from Desulfatiglandaceae bacterium, assembly GCA_046496815.1. Lineage (GTDB taxonomy): Bacteria > Desulfobacterota > DSM-4660 > Desulfatiglandales > Desulfatiglandaceae > JAWOGN01. The sequence goes on along the minus strand of JAWOGN010000295.1, from coordinate 19,922 downwards.
GCCTCCCCGAGTCTTCGATTATTCCCTCCCCTCCCAAGAATCTGTCGATGGCGTCGGCGGCTCTCTTTCCGGCTGCAATCGCCTCAATGATCGTCCCGGGTCCATTGGACACATCACCGCCGGCAAAGACCCCGGGCATATCGGTTTCCTGGGTTTCCGGATTGACCGCTATCAAATCTTTTTCGAAACTGCACGCCTGCTCCCCGTCGAAACATGACAGATCCGTCGTCTGGCCGACGGCCAGGATGACCTGATCCGTCCCAACCGTTTCGGTCTTATCATCGAATGTCGGGCAGAAATTGCCCCCGTCGTCGAAGACGGCGGTGCATCTCACCAGCTCGACCCCCGCAACGCTCCCGTTCTCGCCGATGATGCGCGTGGGGCCGCGGGACGGCATCAATTTCACGCCTTCCTCAAGCGCCATCGCCACCTCCCATGGATTGGCAGGCATCTCTTGCCGGCTCTCCAGGCAGGCCATAGTAACCTCCTTGGCCCCGATACGCAGCGCGGTGAGGGCAACATCGACCGCGACATTGCCGCCCCCGACGACCAGGACTTTCTCCTTCATTTCGATTGGTTTTTTCTCCGCCACCTCGGTGAGAAATTCAACGCCCCAAGAAACACCCTGCAATTGGACGCCTTCCAGTTCTATCTTTCTGCTCTGGGGAAGACCCATTGCGATGAAAACAGATTCAAAACCCTCTGCCTGTAACTGCGTTAAATGGAAATCCTCGCCGAACCGCTTGTTTGTTCTTAACTCAATTCCGGCGCTCAGCAACCGGTTAATCTCTTTATCCAGCACATCTTCAGGCAAGCGATAGTAAGGAATTCCATACCGCATCATCCCACCGGGCTTGGCTTTTTTCTCGAAGATGGTAACCGCATGCCCTTTTTTCCTGAGATAAAAGGCAGCCGTCAATCCTGCCGGCCCCGCACCGATCACTGCCGTTTTGCGACCGGTATCGGCTTCCACCCTCAGGGTCTCCTCGAATATATCTTCCGTTTTGTCCGCGGCGAACCGTTTCAGTGCACAAATGGAGATGGGTGCGTTTACTTCTTTCCTTCTGCATTTTTCTTCACAGGGATGGGTACACACCCGGCCCAAGATCCCCGGGAACGGCACCTGCTCCCGGATGCGTTCACAGGCTTCTCTGGGCTTTCCCTGAGCGATAAGTCTCACGTATCCTGGAATGTCTATGTTGCCCGGGCAAGCCCGGATGCAAGGGGCCCCATCTGGAACGAATTCCCCGGGGGACATGGACCGAAGCGGCCGGATGATGTCTAGAATTGTGATACCATTGGGACAGACCCCCTCACACCTGCCGCACGTGGTGCACGCCCATGGGAAAGGCGTGTGGGCGATTTCCTCGACCAAATCCAATTCCACATGCCTGAGGATTCGCCGGATGTTAAACCCGTCTACGCCGGTGATCGGGCAGGCGGAGCTGCAACACCCACATTGCTCACAGCTCTTGAACATTCTCACATCGCCAAATTTTTCAGCCGGCACCGTTTTTCCGTTCATATCGATTCAGCTCCAAAATTCGTCCATTCGCTGTTATTCAAGGCCAAGGGTTTTCACCATATCCCTCATTGTGTCGGCAAACTTTGGCCCGTCTGCCGCCGAACACCAGGTATTCCAGAGTTTATCCGGATCGTATCCTTTTTTGGCCAACTTCCTTCGGGTGCGTTTCAAGCGGGTTTCCGCTGCATAGTTGCCGGTGATGTAGTGGCAGGTCGGGAATTCGCATCCCGCGACCAGAACGCCGGCGGCGCCCAACTCGAAGGCGCGCTCGATCATCTTGATGGACACGCGTGCCGTACACATCACACGGATCAGGCGGGCGTTCGGAGGATACTGGAGTCGGCTTACACCTGCCATGTCCACCCCCCCCAATGCACACCAGTGGCATACAAAACCAATAATTTTCTCCCCGGGGTTTTCCTCTAAGGCCGCTTCCACCTGGGCAAGCACCTGTTCGTCCGAATAATGGACAATGGTAATGCAAGCCTTTGGACAGTCCGCCGCGCACAGGCCACACCCTTTACAGAGCGCTTTGATGACGACGGGTTCTTTGTTCTCATTTAACCGGATGGCGCTGTAGGGACATCGCTTGTAACATAGTCCGCAGTTGTTGCAATGGGTCAGATCAATATCGGCCACAATGCCTTCCGCCTCCACATATCCCTTTTTCATGGGTATGGAGGCCTTCATGGCGGCACCCATTCCCTCTTCACAGCTTTCTTTGAAACTCTTGGGGGATTTTGCACAACCACAGAGGGAAATCCCGTCCGTGGCAAATTCCACGGGACCCAGTTTTACATGCGCCTCTTGAAAAAACCCATCGGCATTGGCGGACACCTTGAGAAGTCCTTTGACTTTTTCGACCGTTTCGTCCCCTTCAAAAGCGGTTGTCAGCACCAACAGATCAGCGGGCAATTCAAATTCCCGCCCCAGGAGGATGTCATAAACGCCGACAATGAGACGGCCGTCTGAATGGGTCACTTCCGGATAACGGGCATCCGGAAACCTTATAAATTTAACGCCCGCCGCCTTGGCGGCATCCAAGTGAAAGTGCTCCTCCCTCACCATACTCAGGTCTCTGTAAAGGATTTTCACATGGATATTTCCGTCCAGCCTTTTGAGCGCCAGCGCATTCTTGACGGATATGGGGCAGCCGATGGTGCAACATCCGCGAGTTTCGTTTTTTGAATTCACACAGTTAATCACTACCACTTGACGTATGGGGGATGCGGCGTCCCCGGTTGGAAGATTCAACTTGAAATCAGCGCTTTGCCCATTTCCACGGTCCCTTTCCGCGTTCCAGGTCCGGATCAACCCTTCCAGTTGGAGCTGGGTGACCACGCGAGGGTCATCGCCGTACTCAAAGCGGCCAACGGGCTCGATCTCTCTCATACCCGTGGCCACGACAATGGTTGAGATGTTGAGCGCTTCACCTGCTCCGTCCCCATCGGGTTTGAGCTTCACCTTGTAATTACCGATGTAACCTTCAATCTTTTCAATTTCGGTACTTGTATACGTGCTGATGTTGGCGTGGGATTCCACCGCTTTTCTCTTCGCCGTGACGATTTCTTCCGCCGGCATTTCCGCATGTTCGTGGGAGACGGTTGCCACCTTGTTCAGGATGCCGCCCAGCCGGGGTTCTTTTTCCACGATGATGGCCTTGAATCCCTGTTCCGCAACACTGAGCGCCGCCGTCATGCCGGCCGTCCCGCCACCGACGACCAGACAGTCGGTGCCGACCGGAAGTCGGATCTCCTCACCCTCCTCAAGAAGTGCGGCTTTGGCGACACCCATCTTGATAAGGTCCTTTGCCTTTTCCGTGGCAAGCTCCGGCTGACTCATGTGCACCCAGGAAACCTGTTCCCGGATGCTTACAAATTCGAGCAGATATGGGTTTAATCCTGCTTCCTTGACGGTATTCTTGAAAAGCGGCTCATGCGTCCTGGGTGTGCACGATGCGATGACGACCCGGTTAATGTGATGCTCCTTAATGGACTCCTGGAGTCGGGCGAGATAGTCCACGGAACATGACCATTTGCCCTCATCGGCGAAGACAACGTTTTTGAGTCCTTTGGCATAGTTGACCACCTCCGGTACATTCACCACCCCGGCGATGTTCGACCCACAATCACAGACAAATACACCGACCCGAATCTCCTCACCGTTCATTGAATGATCCTCACCTTTTTCAAAACACCCACCCTCAATGCAATATCGCCTTCATGCCGGCTGCGCAAGCTTGAACGACGGATTCAGCGATGTCGATGGGACCTGTCGCACCGCCGCAAAGATAAATTCCGTCAACATGGGTCTCCAATGGCGCCATCAGTGGGTCCCTTTCTTTGAAAAACCCGAGGTGATCCAATTCGATTCTCAAAACCTTCGCCAGCCTCTGGTTCCTGTCGCTCGGGACCAGTCCGGTGGAGAGCACGAGCAGTTCCACCTCCACTTCTCTCAGTTCTCCCGATTCCAGGTCTTCATAGCGGACGGTTAAGTTCTTGGTTTCGGGGTCTTCAAACACATCATAAGGCCTGGCCCTGACATATGCGACCCCGTTTTCATTCGCTTTCTTGTAGAAATCCCAGAAGCCTTTTCCGTAGGCTTTGAGGTCATTATAAAATATGGTGGTTTCCACCGAGGCATCATGTTCCTTGGTGATGATCGTCTGCTTTGCAGCGATCATACAGCATACCTTCGAGCAATAAGGCACTCCGTTGCTCAGTCCCCGGCCCGCACATTGATACCAGGCAATCTTTTTGGCATGCCGGTTATCCGACGGTCTTATGATCTGCCCGGCCGTCGGACCCCCGGCATTCATCAGCCTTTCGAATTGAAGGTTGGTAATGACGTTCTCATGGATTCCATACCCGTGCAGGCCCTGGGGTGGCACTGCATCCTGAATACCGGAAGCCACAACGATACTCTTCACTTCCAGGTTTATGTTTTTGTTGGATTGCCAAAGACGCACCGCGTCCTTTCCTTCTTTTTGGCAGGCCTGAACACAGAGTGCGATCGGGCATTCCCGGCACTGGCTGCAATCCACGACGCATCCTCCGACACAGGCCCCCTGTTCGCGCATCTTCCCGAATCGGCAGTCCGGGTCAAGCACCGCCACGTTTGGAACGGCCTGAGGAAAGGCCATGAAGACCAGTTTCCGGGTGCCGCCGATCTTGCCATCCATCTCATCGGGAAGGGTTACCGGACACGCTTCGATACAGGCGCCGCAGCCGGTGCACTTCTCCTCGTCAATAAACCGAGCCTTCTTTACAAGCCTGACTTTGAAGACGCCGTTGCCTTTTTTGACTTTTCGAACCTCCGTGTTGGTGAGGATCTCGATGTTGGGATGATTATCCACCTCGTACATCTGGGGCGCTTCGATGCAGATGGAACAGTCATTCGTGGGGAATGTTTTGTCCAGTCTTGCCATCATGCCTCCGATGCTGGGCGTGTCATCCACCAGGTAGACCTTTGCTCCATACTTGGCAGCATTCAAAGCGCAATTGATTCCCGCAATGCCTGCACCGATGATCAATATTTCATCACTCATCGCCATACCTCAGCCCACACGCAAAAATGCGAAAGTCGGAGACAGCGAGCGGTCTGTTCACCGTCGGATTCGAACAATCCGCCGCTCCATGTCCACTTCCGCACTTAAAATCATATTTCCGTGATGATCACAGCGTTCGACTTGCAAAGCGCGACACACGTGCCGCAACCCAGGCAATTTTGCGGACGAACCGGCAATGCTTTGAGGGCGAAATCAAAAACATCCACCGGACACATCTTCACACACTCCTCACAGCCGTCGCATTTTTCCTGATCCACGTGGACGAGATAAATCTCAAACGTCTTATTTCTCAAGCTCTTCCCACGTGTAGTCGATCAGTTCGGTGAGTACGCCATTGAGCTTTTTAGGATGCACAAAGGCGAACTCGCAGTCACGAAAAGGCCTTGCGACCTCCCCCCTTGCATCCGGTATGAACGGGTAACCTTTGACTTTCAGTTCCTCAACAGCCTCCCGGGTGTTGTCTACATTAAAGCTGATGAGCATGACACCCTCACCGTTTCGCGCTATGAATTTCGCGACATCTCCGTCGGGCGCGGTGGACTCCATGAGCTCGAATCCCACTTCCCCAACCCAGTATCTGGCCACATTGATCTTTTCAGGCTCGTCGATGTAAGCGTCATCGGGGCCTGTTTTTCCCAGCAAGGGCTCCCAGACCTTCCTGGCCTCCGCCAGATCTTTTACAGCAATGCATATATGGTCCACCTTGTTGACTTTCATTTTCATCTCCTCACTGGGATTTCGGAAATCCATGCTTTCAGGACCTGAGAAATCTTTAATTCCCCCGGCCCGATCGTTCCTCAATTCCCACAGTGCTAAAAGGTTACTTTCTCGAGCGGTACGGTAATCGCGTGGTCCGGACACACGCAACCACACTCGTTGCAGTCTTCGCAGATGAACTCCGTAACCACGACTCTATTGTCCTGGACACGGATTGCCGAATCCGGGCACACCTCCACACACAAGGGCTGGACATTCCCTCCACACATGGTGCATTTTTCTGGATCTATCTGAGCTGCCATTTCTTAACTCCCTTTTCTTCAGTTTTCTTTATAGAGCCTAAACAGATACATCCCTTCCCCTCTGGGGATTGCTTTCAGCATCTCAATCTTTACCGGGATATTCATGAAAACGCTCACATCTTCAAGTATCGTCTGAAAGAGCCTCTCCCGTGCCTGCGCCACCTCTTCCATGGGCACGCCATACTGCTTGGCCACCGTCGGCCACGGATCCCGCGTACATTTGATGAAGATCTCCCCCGGAGCATCCCCTTTTTCCGCTGTTGCAAGCCCCCCCTCCGTAATCCAGAGACCTGCCAAGGCCTTTCCCAGGTTCATCATGAAACCTTCCTCGCCCTTCAACCAATTCGTGCGGGGAAGAAAGTCCTTTCCGATGTCTTTGCCCATCATTTCAGCGGCTTTCAAGCCGACATCCAGGGGCTTCACGTCAGGGCCTGCCAACTCAAGGGCCACCTCTCGCCACCGGTAGTAAGTTTTACAATTCTCGGCCTGCGCACTGTGGACATTCCTCCACAATTTGGCAATTTCTTTCTCTGCATTCACTGGCATTTTCAACCTCCTTTTTAGATCCTTAAACCGATCCGGTAGCCGTCATGCACCGCACTGGATAGATTCCGGGGTAACAACGCGTCTCCGATGACGAATACTTCTATACCCTCTCCCTGAACCACGTTCTTGAGACTCGCATTTGCTTCTCTCTCCGATACAACGACCGTATCGCATTCGACCGGAAAGCGATACCCGTCGTAGGTACGAACCATGATTTCGCCTTCACTGATTTCTTCGATATCGCAGTCATTGTATGCCATGACACCGTTTTGCCGAAGATATATCATGTATCGCCATTTAAAGGATGGGTTGATGTCGAATCCGGCACTCTTCTCTTTTCCGACGATGGTTACCTTTTTACCTTGTTTGGCCAGGTGAAGTGCGACGCCGATGCCTGGCTTTCGGTTTCCCCAAACGACCACTTTGTCACCGACCTCCACCTTACCCCCCATGACATCCAGAACGTTCACGACATTGTTCCGATCCGCACCGAGACCCTGTATCTTTGAATAAACGGGACCGGTCGCCAGAACCACGGTGTCGGGCATCTCCTCTTGAACAAGCGAATCCGTCACCTCCGTACCCAAATGGAACTCGACACCTGCCTTCTCGCACAGGGTCTTTTGATAATGGATACAGGTCATGAGTTCTTCATCGCCGTAAGGCGCGCGGCTTGCCTCGAGAAGGGTGCCTCCCGGCTCCTGCCGCTTGTCATAGACGTGCACGTCGTGACCCCTTTGGGCGGCCACATAGGCACACTCCAACCCGGCAGGCCCGGCGCCCACGATCATAACTTCTTTTTGCTCATCCGCTTCTACGGGACTCGGGTAAAATTTTTCGTCGTGCTCATGCGCACAGAGAGGGTTAATGTAGCAGGTCATGGGTGCGTCACGGAAAAGCCTGGCAAGACAAAGATTACATGCCACACAGTGTCTTATTTCATCTTCCCGACCTTCTAATACTTTCTTCGGCATCAGGGGATCCGCGATCATGGAACGGCACATTTCCCAAATATCCAGCTCCCCTTCACCAATGGCCTTGTTGGGTTTGTCCGGCGTAAACAACCTGTAAGCCATCTGTATCGGTATTTTTACATGCGCTTTGGCACGTTTCGCCAAATGGAGCCAATTCCCTTGAGGAATGTCCCGACTGATCACGGGATAAATGGACTCCTGCCACCCCAGCGTGCAGCTGATATAATCCGCTCCCGCCTCCTCAGCCAGCTGATAGGTGATCATGGACTCGTCAGGCGTATTTCCCCGAACATCGTCCAACAACTCTTCGGAACACAGTCGGATCCCCAATGGAATATCCGGACCACACACCTCCTTGACACCTTGGATGATCTCTATCATAGACTGTGACCGGCCTCTCACGTCCCCGCCATATTCATCCGTCCGGCGATTCGTGTAGCTCGACAAGAAATTGGAAATGAGATATCCGACAATACCTGATATCTCAATGATATCGAAGCCCGCTTCAATCCCCCTTTTTGCCGCATCCACATGTTGTTGGATCATTTCTTTGACTTCAGCGTGGGTCATTTCGTACATGGGCTTAAAGATTCTAAGGCGCTGAGGGACGGTTGACGGGCCGTGGCCGGCGTCAACTTCCACCGCACCGACTCTACCACAGTCCATCAGTTGGAAACCGGCAATGGCTTTTTCTTCATGTATTGCATCTGCCAATCGCTTCAGACCGGGGATAAACTTGTCGTTCCAGCAGGCCGCCTGTCCCACGTAGCCTTGCCCCTTCCGGGCCTCATCCATGTACACGCCCTGCATGAAGCACATCCCTCCGACCACCCCCTCAGCCCGCCGCTTTAGGTAGGCCACATCCGCGTCCGTTACGAAGCCGTTGTGGTCGTTTAAGTTGTCCTCCGTGGCCGCATATTTGATTCGGTTCGGAATGGTCAGGTTCCCTATCTGAATCGGCTTGAAAAGGTGGGGGTAACTTTTTGCCCCCGGATAAGACGAATAATCCCACTCGAATAATTGTTTAGCCATCTACAGCCCTCCTCTGAAATTAGCACCAATATCACGCTATCGAACAAAACCCAGGATAGCTTCAAGATAGCTTCAATGTAGCTACGCTGTCAAGGGAATATTTTGAGAAGAAACCGTCTGTTAGCGAGGGAAAAATGCTTTATCGGGTTGATGCGTGCCCCTCAAGACAACCCATCCCTGCGGCGTTGAGGGTTAAAGCGATCTTTTTTAATTGTCGGACGGAGTCTTGACTATACAATGATACTGATTATGGTTGCAATATATAACAAAACTAACCGGGTTATCTTTAGACCACTCCATGTCCGGAAAAGACTACTATAAAATCCTGGGTGTCTCCAAATCAGCCTCGAAGGAAGCGGTGAAAAAGGCATATCGAAAGCTGGCCTTGAAGTATCATCCGGACCACAACAAGGGCGATAAGGGGGCTGAGTCCAAATTTAAGGAACTAAGTGAAGCTTACGCCGTCCTCAGTGACCCGGAAAAGAAGAAGCAATATGACATGTTCGGCGCAGATGGCTTTCAAAGAAGATTCACGCAAGACGACATCTTTCGCAGCTTTGATTTCGGCACGATTTTCAGGGAATTCGGTTTAGGGGGGAGGGGTGAACAAAGCCAGGATACCTTCGGTCACATATTCGGCGGTATGGGAGGCCGCGGTAAATACAACTTTCGCACCGGCGGTGCCCCTTTCGGCGCATCCGCCGGTGGGTTTCATGGTCATCGGCAGGGGACAAAAGGTCAGGATCTGGTTTACCAACTGTCGCTGGACTTAGAAGAACTATCCGAAAACTCCAACAAAATCATATCCTACCAAGTGGATGGCCGCCAGGAGCAAGTGTCCGTAAAGGTCCCTGCCGGAATATCAGATGGTCAAAAACTGAGGCTTCGCGGAAAAGGGGAAGTGGGCGCCAACGGCGGTCCCAACGGGGATTTATACATCCAGATTCGTGTGCGCAATCATCCGCTGTTCAAACGGGTTGATGACGACCTTTATCTCAAGCAGCAAATCAAGTTTTCAGAGGCTGCATTGGGCACCGAGATCCAGGTCCCGACCATCGACCAAAAGCGTCTCAAGTTAAGAATTCCGCCGGGGACCCAAAACAACGCCAAGTTCAGACTGAAAGGCTACGGCCTTCCGCACATGAAGGGGGGGGGCCGCGGAGATGCATACGCAGAAATCGGCATTGACGTACCCAAAAAACTCACTGAAAAGCAGAAAACCTTAATAAAAAAACTTGCGGAATCAGGATTCTGATGGGAGACCGAATTCTCGATGAAAGCCCTTAGTGTTTTTTCAGGGGGCCTTGACAGCATGCTGGCCACGCAGTTAATCAGGGTTCAGGGCATCGACGTCCTGGCCCTTTTTTTTGAGACTCCCTTTTTTTCATCGAAGCGGGCCGAAACCTCCGCTCGCTCGATGGATCTCCCCTTGAAAATCATCGATATCACCCATCGCCATTTGGAAGTGGTCAAAAGGCCGAAACACGGCTACGGCGGCAATATGAATCCATGCATTGATTGTCACGCGCTCATGTTCAGGATTGCCGGGGAGATGCTTCAGCGGGAAAATTCACATTTCGTCATATCAGGGGAGGTTCTCGGCCAAAGACCCATGTCCCAAAACAAGCAGTCGCTGGCACGGGTCGCTTCTGAAAGTGATCTGGGTGGCCTCCTGCTAAGACCCCTGTCGGCCAAGCATCTTCCGCCGACGATACCCGAAGAGAAAGGATGGGTCAAAAGGGAATTGTTGATGGATTTTCAAGGTCGTACCAGGAAGCCGCAGATGGAACTTGCACGAAAATTCAACATAAAAGGCTATCCTTCCCCGGCAGGAGGCTGTCTGCTCACTGAAAAGGTTTTTTCGAGGCGGCTCAAGGATTTGCTTTCGGAACAACATGATCCGGACAGAAAAGACATTGCGCTTCTGAAATTGGGCAGGCACTTCAGGATTGCACCCCACGCAAAGCTCATCGTGGGCAGAAACAAAACCGAAAATGAAGAGATCCGTGCCCTATCCCGGAAAAACGACTTGCTCCTGTCATCGATTTCCGTGCCCGGTCCCACTGTGCTGGTCTCAGGAATGCCTTCAAATACAGCGTTGAAGCTTGCGGCGGCCATTACCGTTGCGTACAGCGATGTGGGAAATAATGAATCGGTTGCCGTGAGGGTAACAAGAGAATCGGATGATGAAATCTTGGTGACCCCGGTGCATGATAAAGCGGAATTCAAGCGGTATATGATCTAAACGTTTTGCATTCTCCCGGGATTGGATGGAAACATCTAAGCAATATGCGCCGAAGCCCAACCGCACATCCGGCTATTGTTTAAACAGCCTCTCCAAAAAAGATTTTTGCCGAACCGCCTTCAACTCTTTAAGCTCTTTTTCTAATTCCTTCTCCGCCATCTTCACGTCGATTAAGGCTTTTTGTTTTTTCTCGTTAAGCTTGTATAAATTCAGATTCAATTCCAAAAGCTTTATTTCTTCTTGCCGAGTCAGATCATTTTTTTGAAAACCATCAACTTTTTTCTGAAGGGGTGAAAGCTCTGCATTTATTCGAACCAAAGCCTCCTGACTGGATAGAATTCTTGCCCTAACCTCCTCAACCGCTTTCATCGGCCCGCTTTCGGTCTCCATGGTGATGAATAGATACAAGAACAACAGCAGGCAGACAATGACGAACAAAGCAGATATTCGGAGCGTAAACTTGGAAGTCGCGACAAGTGAACGAACAATAAACTTAAACCGAGAAAGAAAGCCCATCACGGAATCCGTCTTTGTATACGATACCGATTTCCCCTCGATCCTATCTTTGAGTTCCTCAATTTCACCCGCCAGCAATGTGACTCTCTCGTCAAGTTCCTCTCCCAGGTCACCGTCTCTGCATTTGCGCATGATTTTATCTTCCGCTGCTTCCAAGTGTTCAGCAAATTCCACCACCCGTTTCACGGGTTCACGCAAATCTATTTCCGAGGCGGGTTTGCCCACGAACTGTCTTTTAAGGTAGGTTATGTGACTTTCGACAACCTTGATGTTTTTCTTTATGCTCGCCCCGATTTTCTTGAGAAAAAAATCTTCACATAGGTACTCGCTGGCAAAACGCAACATCACGGCGCTGTCCCTGATCTCCTTGAGTGCCCTCTCAGGGTCCTGAGATGCATGATCTTCCTTGCCTAAAGTTTGTGTGTCCATATTCTAAAGTCATCCTAGATACTGAAACATACCGCTGCTCCATCTGGGTGAAATTGAAAAAATGGTATGAATTCAGCGCGTTGAAATCGTGCCTTGGCGGCCTATCCGGTCTGATTCTCAAGCCGTTAAAACGTCACCCTCACTTGGGAAAAATCAGACGGCAGCCAGTCCGATCCGGTAGCAGCGCAAGCAGCGGGACGCCTCCTTGAATGCCTCGGCCCGAGAAAAACCCGATTCCACCTCCTCAAAGCTCGATGTTCGGCTAGCCGGATCAAGGGCCTTCAGAGGAGGTCTTCGGATCTGAGCCGCGACGGGCGTTTTCTCATCGGGATCATAGACACCCAACTCATCGATCACCTTTTCCATCCAATCGGCATCCTCGGGTTCACATTCGCCGGCCTCTATATAATGGGCTATAAACCGGGCCGCATTTTTGCCGGCGGCCAAGGCGGCAATCAGCGTGGCAGGTCCGGTGATACAGTCCCCGCCGCCGAAAACGTTCCGTTGGGACGACTGAAAAGTTATTTCATCCACAACCAGGGTTTTCCAGGGCGTTAGCTCTGTCCCCTCAGGCAAGACTCGGTCGACCACACACACCTGCCCGATGGCAGGCACCATGGCGTCGCACTCGATTACGAAATTGCTCCCCTCGATGGGTATGGGTCTTCGCCGGCCGGAATCATCGGGTTCGCCCAACTCCATTCTAAGGCACTCCAGGCCTGACACCTTCCCATTCTCGGCTAAAATTTTAATCGGCTGTACCAAAAAGTTAAACTTGATTCCTTCTTCCTTGGCTTCCTCAATCTCTACGGCATCAGCCGGCATCTCGGCCTCGGTCCGACGATAGATCAAGTTAACGTCTTGAAAGCCGATGCGCTTGGCGGAGCGCACGCAATCCATGGCCACGTTTCCGCCGCCGATCACGGCGATTTTCTTTCCTTTAATGGGCCGACGTCCAAAGGCAATCTCGCGCAGGAATTGAATACCGGTCATGAATCGCTCATATCCTGCGTCCTCTCCTTCGCAGCGCATCGCGGACGCTTCCGGGGCGCCGACGCCGACGAAAACAGCCTTGTATCCCTCTTTGCTCAGATCTTCCAGGGTCACGTCCCGGCCCACATTGACGCCATACCGTATTTCAGCGCCCAGCTTTTCGACCAGGGATATTTCATAATTCAAAATATTCGGAGGCAGGCGGTAGTCGGGGATACCGACTTTGGCCATGCCGCCCGGTTCGGGCAAGGCTTCAAAGACGGTCGTGTTGTAGCCGCCAAGCCCCAGATAGTAAGCACAGGAGAGCCCTGCCGGTCCGGCCCCGATGATGGCCACTTTTTCTTTTTTTCTCTCGGCGGACGAAAACTCCGGGTCAACTCCTCGGGCCAATTCCTGATCCGCGGCAAATCGCTTAAGCGCCTTGATGGCGACGGGTTCGTCCATCAGCCCACGCCGGCAGTTAAACTCACATGGCCTGACACATACCCGGCCGATTGTACCGGGCAGGCAGCAGTCTCTGCGGATGATTTCAAGGGCTTCATCCCAACGGCCCAGATGGATTTTTTCAACGTAGCCCGGAATATCCAGGTGAGCAGGGCACGCATTTATGCAAGGAGCCGTAACCCGGGCCACATAATGGGCTCTGGGCACCGGCTTTTTGTCTTGGATAGCCCGCATAAAATCCTTCCGACCGTGTTCAAGCGCATCTAAAATAGGGCGCGGAGAGGTAAGACCGATATCACAGTAGGCGCTGTCCATAACAAACCGGGCCAAGTATTCCAAAACGTCCAGGTCTCCCTCAGTACCCCGGCCTTCGCAGATGCCATCGAGAATATTGCGCATTCGATACATGCATTCACGGCACGGCGTACAGTGCCCGCAAGATTGCTTCGCGGCCTCAGCAGCGTATTCCCTCGTCATATCAACGATATTCACAGCGGCATCCCGGACAAACATGCCGTTCCAGCCCATAAATGCCTTCAGCAACTTTTTTTGACCAAACCGGGCAGGCAGGTCATCGGTTTGCGCCGAACCGGAACTGTCTTTCCATTTACCCCAGGTGGAGAAGACAAGGTTTTCCATTTTCATCCTTTCTATTTTTACTTCTAAATCTTTTCAATGCGTACAGCGCACACCTTCAACTCAGGGATTCCGGCCGTCGGATCAAGGGCCGTATTGGTCAACTTATTGGCAGCGGCCTCCGCATAATGAAAGGGGATAAAAATGGTGCCGAGGACCGCTTTTTCGGATAGCCTGGCCTTCGCTTCAATCTCACCCCTTCTTGATGAGATTTTAAGTGAATCTCCATCCTCTATCTCGTACGCTTCCGCATCCTGTGCTGAAAGCTCCACAAAGCATCCGGGCGCAAGCGCATTCAGCCCGGGTGTTTTCATCGTCATGGAACCTGTGTGATACTGATAAAGAACACGGCCCGTTGTAAGATATAAAGGGTATTTCTCATCCGGCAACTCCGCCGGTGGGATATAGTCTATGGCATGAAAAACTCCCAGCCCACAGGTAAACTGGTCCACATGGAGGCAGGGGGTTCCCGGATGATCTGTACCGGGACATGGCCAATGGATCCCATCCATTTGCAGGCGGTTGTAATTGATGCCGCAATAAGAGGGTGTCACCGCTGCAATTTCTTCCATGATATCCTTTGCGCTCGCGTAATGCATCGGGTGCCCCATTCGACCCGAAAGGTCGGCAATAATCCTCCAGTCCTCCCGGGCCTCTCCAGGGGGATCCACGGCCTTGCGAATCAGCTGGACCTTTCTTTCCGTGTTGACGAAAGTCCCCTCTTTCTCGGCATAGGATGCGGCCGGGAGCACCACATCCGCCATTTGAGCCGTCTCCGTGAGGAATATATCCTGGACCACGAGGAAATCCAAATTCTCCAGGCTTTTCTTGGCATGATTCAGGTCAGGATCCGAGACCATGGGGTTCTCACCAATGATATAGAGCGCCTTTATGTTTCCTTCATGCGCCTTTTCCATCATATCGGTCACCGTAATGCCGGGCTGCTCCGGAAGCGCTTCTACATTCCAGGCTTTCGCCATGCGATCACGCACGGCAAGATCAGCGACCGGCTGGTATCCCGTATACACATTGGGCAGGGCCCCCATGTCGCAAGCGCCTTGCACGTTGTTCTGACCTCGAAGCGGATTAACTCCGCCACCCGCAACGCCTACATTACCGCAGAGCATGGCGAGATTTGCAAGAGACTTCACATTATCAGTCCCCGTAGTATGTTGCGTGATTCCCATGGCGTAAAGGATGGATGCCGCAGGCGCCTCGGCATAAAGGCGGGCCGCCTCAATAAGCCGGTTCTTGGGGATTCCGGTGATTTCTTCTACATACTCGGGCGTATATTTCTCAACGGTGTTTTTGAGGTCATCCAGACCGACCGTGCGGGCCGTAACATAATCTTCGTCGTAGAGGTTTTCTTTGATGATAACACGCATCATCCCGTTGAGATAGGCCACATCCGTTCCGAGGTTGGGTCTCAGCCAGACGGTGGCAAATTGCGTAATCGGGATCTTGCGGGGATCGACAACAATCAATTTCGCTCCCTTATAAGCCACGGCCCGCTTTACATAGGAAGAGAGTACCGGATGGTTCTCCGTGGTATTTGACCCGGTAATGAGTATTAAGTCGGCTTTTTCTATATCCCCGATGGGATTTGTCATGGCGCCACTTCCGAAAGCTGCGGCCAGACCGGCCACGGTTGAGGAATGTCAGAGCCGGGCGCAGTGGTCTATGTTGTTGGTTCCTATCGTGGCCCTGGCAAATTTCTGGACCAGATAGTTTTCCTCATTCGTAATGCGGGCACTGCTCAACAACATAATGGAATCCGGACCCGAGTCTTTCTTGATTTGGGTCAGTTTTTCCGCAATAAAGTTGAGGGCTTCACCCCATGACGCCTCTCTGAGTTTTCCATTCTCCTTGATCAACGGGGTCTTTAATCTTTCGGGATCATGAATAAAATTAAACCCAAAACGACCTTTCACACAGAGACTTCCGAAGTTGGGACCGACATCTTCCACACCCGTCACCTTGACGACCCGATCCTCTTGAATATGGAGATAGATCTGGCATCCGACACCGCAGTATGGGCACGTGGTCCGAACCTTCTTTGTTTCGTTCAAAAAACGCGTTGCCGAAAGGTCTTCCTTTAAAATCAGGGCACCCACCGGACAGGCCTGAACACATTCCCCGCAAAAGACGCAATTCGAATCCTTCAGAGGATGGTCCCCTTCGGTCACAATCTTGGATTCGGAACCCCGGTAATCGAAGTGGATTGCGTTGTTTACCTGGACTTCATTGCAGGCCTGCACACAACGACCGCAAAGGATACATCTGGAAAAATCGCGAACAATAAAAGGGTTTACGTTTTCAATTGGGTAGCGAACCTCAGCAGGAGTAAAATGATTTGGCTTGATTTGGTATCGAACAGCCAGGTCCTGCAATTTGCACTCACCGTATGCAGGGCAAAGGTCTTCATGCTCCTTTACCGCCAAGGACTTTAGTTGAAAGTCGGTCCAGGAATCAATGCCCAGGTCCTGAACAAGGCAGTTGTGGTGCCCGGAGGCAAGCAACACCTCGAGATTCGTCCGCCGTGCATCGACCACACGTGAGGTTTCAGTCCGCACTACCATTTTTGGCGCCGCAGGCGTTGCACATGATGCCACCAGACTTTGTGCGCCTTCAACTTCGACCAGACAAATCCTGCAGGCGCCTGTCGGGGAGGCCCCTTTTAAATAGCAAAGGGTGGGGATATCGAAACCGTTTCGTTGCGCCACCTGAAGGATTGTTTCACCGGGTGCATAGGAAACTTCGTGACCATCGATAATAATTACATTTTCAGAATCCATTGTTGCCCCAAATTCCTAGCGATCTTAAACGGATAAACTCCTACCTAAACGGATCGGTTCCAGGTTCAAAGTTCAAGGTTCAGACGGTATAACCGCTTGAACTTGCATTCCATAATCGATGAAAATTTGACTTGCTCAACTTCACCCATGGGGTGCAAAGCCGCCATGCGTGCAAGCAAGACGCAACCCCTTGACAGCAGATGGCTTGACATTTCAATCCGGAATCCCGATTTCATCGGAAAACCCTGAACCGTTCAACCTTGGTCCTAAAAAACTATGCGATGCCAACGGCTTCTTTTTCCGCTGCCGGGGGGGGTCAAAGCACCACTGTGATACCGGATAGTGAATAAATTGCCAAGAGGAGCCGAGTATAACAGAAATAAATATTTTTTTTCAAAGCCTTTTTTCTGCCGCTTGATACCGAAATATGTTGAAAAATCCTTGACAAATCATAATTTCAAAACTAAAGAAGTTTGTTTTTTTAATGCAATGGGAACTGGACGTTCACATCCCCGAGTTTGGCCGGTCGCTTTCGTTGCGTTTCCCGGCGGACGGTAAACACCCCGGAGCCCGGCATTCAAAAGAAGCGCCGCAGTTTGCTGAAGGGCGCTTTCATTTCGACGGTTGGAGATCATGGTCAAGAAAACAGCACGCGGTAAAATATCAATTCATAGGGAACGATGCAAAGGCTGCCATCTGTGCATCGATGTCTGTCCCGCACACAGGATCGAAGTTGACGAATCCCTCAACCAAAAGGGCTATCGTCCGGCTCGGTTTAAAGAGAACTTAGCGGAAGGCGAAAAAGGCTGTACAGGTTGCACCCAGTGTGCCATTGTCTGCCCTGAAGTCGCCATAGAGGTATATCGTGCCCAGTGAAAAAATGTTAATGCGCGGGTCTCATGTGGTGGGTGAGGCAGCCGTACGCGCCGGCTGCCGTTATTACTTCGGTTATCCCATTACACCCCAGAACGAATTGCCGGAATATCTCTCCGCCCGCTTGCCGGAAGTGGGGGGAACTTTTATTCAAGGAGAAAGCGAGGTCGCCTCGATAAACATGGTTCTGGGCGCATCGGTTGCGGGAGGTCGTGCCATGACCTCATCGTCATCTCCCGGGATCTCCTTAAAACAAGAGGGCATCTCTTTCATGGCCGGCATGGAATTGCCTGCGGTCATCGTTAACATGATGCGCGGGGGTCCGGGTCTGGGAAACATTGCCCCGTCAGCGGCGGATTACTTTCAAGCCACCCGAGGCGGCGGTCATGGCGACTACCGGACACCGGTCCTGGCGCCGGCCGGCTGCCAGGAACTTGCGGAGCTTACCTTTGTTGCCTTCGAGTTGGCGGACAAATATCGCAACCCGGTCATGCTGTTAGGCGATGGCCTGATGGGACAAGTCATGGAACCGGTTGTCTTCCCTGATTTCATAGATCTTGATCATCTGCCGAAAAAAGACTGGGCACTCACCGGTTGCAAGGGTCGAGAGCCCCGTGCGATCTTCTCCATGCTGCTGGGACAAAAAGGAGAGCTTTACTACCATAATCTGCATTTACAGGAGAAATATGATCAGATCGCCGCGGAAGAACTCCGCTGGGAAACCCACCAAGCGGACAATGCCGAGATGATTGTGGTTGCTTATGGTACGGCAGCGCGGATCGCCGAAAGAGCCATCGACAAGTTGCGGGCGGAGGGCCTGGCCGTCGGTCTTTTTCGGCCGATCACGCTGTGGCCTTTCCCGACGGCCCCCCTGCGCGAGCTGGCATCAAAGAGCCATAAAGTCGCCGTCTTCGAATTATCGTTGGGACAAATGGTCGAAGATGTCATTCTCTCCCTGGGTGAGCGGGCCGAAATTTATTTTTACGGCGTGCCGGGCGGTATCATCCCCACTCCGGATGACGTGGGTAAATTCATGCGCTCAGCCGTTGCGGGAGACGAAAAGGTGGGTCGGAGGTTAGCGCTATGAGCACGGAAGTCGCTTTCAAGAAGGTTTTTGGATGGCCCGAATCCCTCAAAGATACGCCAACCCACTACTGTCCGGGCTGCGGGCATTCTATCGTTCATCGGTTGTTGGCGGAATGTTTGGACGAACTGAATCTGCGTGAAAAAACAATCGGCGTGCCTCCCGTGGGATGTGCCGTACTGGCTTACAACTATTTTAATTTTGATATGGTCGAGGCCCCCCATGGCCGTGCGCTGGCCGTCGCCACGGGGATCAAACGAGTACATCCGGATAAGGTTGTCCTCACCTATCAGGGCGATGGCGACCTGGCGGCCATCGGGACGGCTGAAACCATCCACGCAGCCAATCGGGGTGAAAACATTACCACGATTTTTATCAACAACGCCATTTATGGCATGACCGGCGGCCAAATGGCCCCCACCACGGTCTTGGGACAGGATGCGACAACAGCGCCGGGAGGACGCGATCCGAAGCTTCACGGCCGCCCTTTGGACATTTCACGCATGCTGGCCGTGTCTGACGGCGTGGCATACATTGAACGCTGTGCCGTCACCTCTGTCAAAAATATCCGAAGGGCAAAGAAAGCCATAAAAAAAGCCTTGCGGTGCCAGTTGGACGGCCTGGGGTTCTCTCTTGTCGAACTCCTCTCCCCCTGTCCGACAAATTGGAAACTGACTCCCGGCGGGGCCTGGGAATGGGTCAATGACGAAATGGTCAAGACCTACCCCTTGGGCGTTCTTAAGGACACCACGGGATACGAGGACAAAAAATGACGACGCGAACACTTTTTGCCGGCTTTGGTGGCCAGGGCGTTCTGCTCATGGGGTACGTCCTGAGCCATGGTGCAATGCTGAAAGGCCTGAACGTAACTTACTTTCCGGCCTACGGCGCCGAGATGCGGGGAGGTACCGCAAATTGCACCGTCACGCTGTCGGAGGAAAAAATCCCGTCCCCGGTAGCATCTAACCCGGACGTCTTGGTGGCCATGAACACCCCCTCTCTCGAAAAATTCGAGGCCACGGTTCGCAACAACGGGCGGGTATTTGTCAATGCTTCGCTCATCCAGGCAGACCCCTCCCGCATCGACATCGAGCTGCTGAAGGTCCCCGTGGTCGAACTTGCGCGGGAAGTCGGGTCAGACCGTGTGGCCAATATGGTCATGATCGGTGCGGTTTGCGGCAAAACCAACCTGCTGACTCTGGATGAGACCATCCAAGGCATGCAGGCAGCGCTCAAGGGGAGA
>JAWOGN010000095.1:0-4887 GCA_046496815.1 Desulfatiglandaceae bacterium | reverse complement strand
GCAATATTGGCTACATAAATAACCTGATGCACCGCATCATACATGACCGATTCGGGCACCATCAGCTCTCGAGGTGTTTCCCATAATTGTTTCGCAACAGGGCTGGCGGCCACTTTTTGAGCAGCAACCGGACCCGCAACCAGGAAAAGGATTAAAATGCAACGTATTCTCACTCGTTTTTTCATCACAATTCCCCCTTTCATCGTGGTGTTGAAATTTGGCGGTGTCTCATACTGAGTATAGGGCTCGGGTAAGACCGTGTCAATTCAGCTTCCGTGTGGATGGGGGCTGACCACAATCCCCCATTGAGCAGTTGGGCTGATTCAGGCATATCCAACTGTTGTACCTTGAGGGCTTGCTCAACCTTGCGCATAGCTTCGAGATTAAGAATCCCAGCGTGCTTAAAGAGCCTTGACTTGTTGACCGCAGCCAACTGGTCCGCCATGGCCTTGCGCTGCTTGCCTTTAAAAAGCACGAAAGCTTCGCTTGGATAGAGTCGATTCGTCTTGCTCGTGAGGGGCACGATTTGCGCTCTGTTGAGGAACTTGTTGGAGCGGAAGGGTTGAGATTGCCGGCCGGCGGGTTTAACGCCAGGCTGGCTGTGAAACAGAGTTGATAGTCTCGTAAAAAGTCGGAAATCACCTTTTTACGTCATTCCAGTGTAGACCGGAATCCAGTTTTTTTCAATTACTTAGTGTGTGAACGAAAACTAGAGATTTTTTCCAAGATCAAGGAAGGCGGAAATTATAACCACAGAAATACATTGAGTATTTCGAGGATTATAATTTGCGTCTGATGCAGAGATTGAGAAAAATAGCAGTTTTCGGTCGGGCACTACTTAAGGAAGCGCCGGACCTCCGTTCGAAAATCCCGCATTCATCGGGATTTTCAACGGAGTGACGACTTTTTACGATTTCATCAATCTCAATCAACGGTTACCAAGGTTGAGCGGTTACGACCTCTCGTATCTGACTCCGCAATGCCGGAGTCTCAGTTTTGATCAAACTGGCCGGTTCGGCGGCCCGAGGCGGCGCTGAACCCTGAACTTTGAACCTGGAACCGATCAATTTAGGGGTTACTAAGTCGGGACTTCTCAATTTCACATAAAGTTTGATTATAGATGGATTTGCGAGGGCCTCCCAGCGCTATAGCGCAACGCGCCATTTCCACAGCCTCAGCGTAACGCTCAAGGTCAGCGAGCACGTGCGCCAGATTGTTGAAGGCTTCACCGCTCTGAGGATGTGTTTCAGTTGCGTTGCGGAAGGCTTGTTCCGCTCCGATCAGATCCCCCATGGCATAATGACTGTTTCCCAAACCCATGATGGCTCCCAAGCTATATGGCCATCTTTGTAATGCAGCAGCGTAAGCCCTACCGGCTCCTTCCCACTGGCCTGCGTGTTCCAGACCAAGAGCTGCTTTGAGATAGGATTTCTCGTCGGCGCTGGCCGGCAAATCATTTGGGGGCAAGACAACCAAGCCCCGATAATCAGCACGTTTCCAGGTCCGTATGAATAACGACCATTTAATTTCCTTTGCCTCGATATTGCCTGAATGCAGCGTAATAGTCCCTTTCTTCAAATCATAGCCTATCGGTACTGCGTAGTGCCAACGAGGCACCCAACTCAGTCCAAGGTTTTGAAGAATGACCACCGGATGACCGGCGGCGAGTTCTTGCAGCAATGCATTCATCCCGTGAATGGGGTAGGCAAGACGATTCAGGCGGCGGGCGGCACTCAAGAGTGCAGGTTGCAAGCTACCTCGCTTTTCGGGAATGTATACTTCAGAAACAAGCTCCTCAAGGGTGAAGTCTGAATGGCTCCAGCCGAGCAACATGGCAAGAGCTGTCGGACCGCAATGATACGCCTCCTGCGGATAGAAGGGGACAGACGAAACCATTACCCGCTCAGGCAGATCTGATCTGGAAGACGCCCATTGTTCATGGCCCACATGGGCACAGCCGTCCGTCAAAACCAGTGCAAGTAGAAGAAAAAGACCGAGAATCGGTTTGTGACAAAAAGCTTTGGAATCACACATCGACGAATGCTATTTTTTTACAAACGGGAAGACATCGGTGAGGCCAAGAAGGTCCGTTATCAACAGAATAATAAAAACCAATAGCGCGGCACCCACCAGGGTTCCAAAACCGTCACCGCCGGCCGGCAGTTGATCGAGTCTGTCAACGAGATTAGCCACTTCCTCGTTGGTGAGGCTATTTATCCGGGCGCTTGCTATGTCGCCGTCCACCCCCAAAGCTTCCAGTTGATCACGCACTTCTGCCCGATCGAGAAACGCCCGCAAGCGGTCCCGATCAACCTCCTGATAACCCTGATCTAATATCTGCGACGTTCCTACCAGGGCTGCTTGAGCTTGTGTACCACCGATGGTCAGGCTGACAAAGGTCAATACCAACAGAACGGCAAGTGGTTTTTTTATGGCCGGTACGATTTTCATCTCTTTTTACCTCCTCGCTAGTGATTAATGGGACGTTGGTTCCAAAGCAACTTAAACCAAGGTTGAGCGGTTCAGGGTTTCCCGATGAAATCGGGGGTCAGGGTTGAAAAATGTTAAGGCCTCTACTGTTAAAGGATTGCGTCTTGCTTGCACTCATGGCAGCATTACCCCCAATGGGTGAAGTCGACCATCTGAAATTCTCATACATATTGAGTAGGAGTTCAAGTGGTTATAACCTTTGAACGCTGAACTTTGAACGTGGAACCGCTCAGTTTAGGTTAAAGATATTTCTCTATCTCCGGCAACTCGGTTGATGAGGCTAAACGATTCACCGCCGATGTCGTTATACCAAGAAACCGCGCAACATCAGCTCCGCAGTAGCCCCGCCTTTTAACTGATAGCTGACAAAATATCCTCCGGGATTTAACGACATTCCGCTTCCTGTTGCCTGAACATAGTCCGGATTTCGCTATCCCTTCTGCCTTGCATATTTCGCCCGCCAACGATGCCGGATCAGGTATCTTTAAACGCAATCGCAGGGTAAGCTTCTCCTTTTTCTCCGCCTCAGCAATTGCATGCTTGATAAATTCACTGCTTCCCAATATCCGTTCGTCTGAAAATATCTTGCTTCCAGCCCTTTTTAGTGAAAGAACCTGCGACCGCCCTCCAAGACTCCGAATAAGACCTCCGCCCACCAGCCCCGGCCGGCTACCTGCTTTTACTCCGTGTTCAACAAATTGCTCATATTTTTTAATGGCCTTTTTTCGCATCTTTCCGAAATAGGAAAGAATCGTATCTGTATCCTGCCAAGGGCGCCTTATGATTCCCATCATGACGGAATGACCACACCATTCATATCTCTTTAGCGTTTTAATATTCTTTACGACCCCGGCGTAAATACTCAGGGCCTCTTTATTACAAAGATCTTTCAACCGGCCAAGAAAGTCTTCGCGATCCTTTTTTCCGCCGAATATCTTTAATCCGTCAATCCCCCGGCCCATGACATGATGCAATGCGCCGGGCGTATCAAGTCTTGGTTGTCCGGGCACGAAGAGACGTTATTCACTATCTGCCCATTTCACAAGTTGTTTTGGAGCCAACGTCCCCTTTCACTTTCATGCTCATATGACAATTAAGGGCAAGGGTCCACCGCGCAATATTGCTAGCCATCGGAGTCCTTAAGTTCCAGGGTCTTTACATTTGGGCAATATCGTGCCCGGCCTGTATCTGCCATGCCTTCTCGATGGGAACGGGAAGACCGACACGCATGAAGAAGCGTGCGAATGCCTGTGAGAGGTGTTCCCTGTAAGGAGGTCGAAGCCGAAATCGAGGTTTTTCTCGCTGGAGGAGCAGCGACTCCAAAAATATTCTTGGTATGGTGTACACTTCGTGAAAATGCACAATTCGGACCTCTATGGTCAATTGATCTATTTGGCACCGATTAAGCATAGTGTAATTGAATATGAATCCGTTGCAAATATCCTCACAGTAAGCTTTCCAGGCTTTTTCAGTAGGATTCTGGCCCCTGGTTTTCATTTCAGCGACCCAAGCTGCACGGTGATCGGCCAGCGAAATATGAGGGCACAGGAGCACATTCTCGACTCGTCTTTGCTCGAGATCGCAAGCTTGTGTCATGACAATCACATCAGCAGAGATAGCATTTATGCCACCTTCGAAAGATTCCTGTTCCAGCCGTCCTCCCTGGACGTGCAAGTTTTCCGGCTGCCAACTCAGTAGTGGGCAGTCAAAAATTAAATCCCCCTGTGTAAGCGACGTCTCAGCGCTTATGAACTCGTACCAATTTTCACTCATTTCTAGATTCTGATGTCTTGATTTGTATGACAGCGTTTGGTTTCCAACGTGGCAAAGCGGAAATCTGTAATTTGACGTGTTTCGAAAACAAAGTCCGATGCCTATATCCTGGATAGAATGTTCCACGCCATTGAAAGGAACGACTTTCGTAGTATTTTTTGAAACGAACACGAGGAATTCTTCCAGAGATGCTTTCATCTATAGAATCAAATTGATCTCTAAACACTGCCACGGTGTTAGGGTGTGTTGGGTGTATGGTCCTATGCCAGGCTGGGCTTGTTGAATGCCAAAGATATTTCCGCTGTTCTTGAGCGATAACAAGATGGGACTTCCAGCCGCCAGGTTCGCTGACGATTAGTACGGTAACTTCCGGAGCTTGTTCTCTTTGCGCAGATTCCTCATGGACTGAATCAAAGTCAACCACATCCGTCCCTGCCATCGTGGATGTTGTAGCACTGAAATTACTTTCCCCGCCCTGCCAAGAAGGAAAGAACCAAGATTCTCCGCCAAACTCATCTAGAGCCTCTTCCATACTTTCTCTTGTGCCTCCTTCCCGGTAAGATCAACAAAACCACGAACTATCCATTCTCTGGCAAGATCAAACCAAGCAGCCATACCTTCAAG
>JAWOGN010000020.1:0-5476 GCA_046496815.1 Desulfatiglandaceae bacterium | reverse complement strand
ATGAGTATCTGGGAGAGCAGGAAGTCAAAAACATTGAGAAACCGATTCGAGTGTACCAGGTCCTAACGGCCCCTGAGGCCGTAGGAAAGGTGATTGGGGAGGAGGTGCGAAGGCGCAAACGCTGGCCTTCGGCAACGGTTGCAGTAGCGCTCACCCTGGTGCTGGGCGCCTTGGCTGTCTGGAATTTCTATTTTCGGCTGCCTCCGATCGAACCTGCCTCTGTGGAGAAGATGGCTTATCCTTTGCCGGATAAACCTTCCATAGCCGTGTTGCCGTTCGACAACATGAGTGGTGATCCCGAACAAGAATACTTCAGTGATGGTTTAACTGAAGAAATCATCACAGCGCTTTCAAAGACCGACCAATTGTTTGTAATTGCCCGAAACTCCACCTTTACTTACAAGGGCAAGCCCGTAAAGGTTCAGCAAGTTGCTGAGGACCTGGGTATCCGCTATGTGCTTGAAGGCAGCGTTCGAAAGGATGCGGAACGCGTTCGGATAACCGCGCAGCTTGTCGATGCCCTTGAAGGTATTCATCTTTGGGCTGAACGCTATGATCGGGATTTACAAGATATATTTGCCATCCAGGACGATATTACGAAACAGATCACAGCGGCATTGCATGTGAAACTGACGATTGGAGGAGATGCCGTCCAGATAGCAGGAGGCACCGATAGCCTTGAGGCCTTCCTAAAGTACCTGAAATCACGAGAATACCATATGCGGATGACCAAAGAGGATAATGTTATTTCGCGTCGTTTAGCAGAGGAAGCAATTTCCATAGATCCTGACTATGGAGTGGCCTATGCTTTGTTGGGTGCGACTCATATGCTGGATGCATGGCTTCAAGCAACAGACTCCCCCAAGCGGTCTATAGGAAAAGCGATAGAACTTGAGCAAAAGGCGATCGCTCTTGGGGCGAATGCTCACGATTTGGTGGGTTTTCTCTATCTAACCATAAGACAGCATGACAAGGCGATCGCTGAATGCCGGAAAGCCGTTAATCTCAATCCCAGTTCATCCACTGCTCGCACTTTTTATGGATTGGCTTTGGGTTCCTCCGGGCGTTTTGAGGAAGCTGTCCTCGAGCTTGAACAGGGTGTGCGACTGGATCCATTCTCTTCTAGCTTTAGCCTACGATCCTTGGGAAATGCCTACTCGTTTTTAGGGCGTCATGAAGAGGCGATTTCTGTTAGTAAAAAGGCAGTGCAAAGAGCTCCCAATGATTTGATTTCTCATTTAATTTTGACCCGGGCATATAGTATGGCCGGGCGAATGGAGGAAGCCCGAGCCGGAGCCGCAGAGATACTCAGAATAAATCCGAAATTTTCTCTTGAATCCTACTCAAAAACCCTGAACTTCAAAAATCAAGCCGATGATGATCGAGCGATAGAAGCCTTAAGAAAGGCCGGGCTCCCAGAGACACCACCACTACCTCTCCCCGACAAACCCTCCATCGCCGTCCTGCCCTTTGTCAACATGAGCGACGACAAGAGCCAGGAATATTTCAGTGACGGGATTACTGAGGAGATCATTACGGCTCTGTCAAAAACTCCCAACCTGTT
Organism: Desulfatiglandaceae bacterium; assembly: GCA_046496815.1. Lineage (GTDB taxonomy): Bacteria > Desulfobacterota > DSM-4660 > Desulfatiglandales > Desulfatiglandaceae > JAWOGN01. Next base: position 3,912 of record JAWOGN010000020.1, on the reverse strand, counting down.
TGTCATCGCTCGAACCTCATCGTTTAAATATAAAGGCAAAGAGGTGGACGTGAAGCAGGTAAGCCGCGAATTAGGAGTGAAATACGTGCTTGAAGGGAGTGTCCGAAGGAGCGGGGATCAGCTTCGCATCACGGCCCAGCTTATAGATGCTGCCACGGGGAATCATCTTTGGGCCGAGAGATACGATCGAAAGATGAAAGACGTATTCACTATTCAAGACGAAGTCACCATGAAAATTCTTACGTCTCTCCAAGTTTCCCTGACAGAAGGGGAATCAGCGCGCTTTCTGGCGGCAGGGACAACGAACCTTGAGGCCTATCTCAAGACCTTGGAAGCACGTGAGCTTTCGTACAGATTAAACAAGGATGACACTGCACTTTCAATTAAGATGTGCGAGGAAGCGATCGCTTTAGACCCCCAATTCTCAGGGGCATATGCAGTTTTGAGCGGCGGATACAGCCTTAAATTCGCATTTGGAATCAATCCTCTGGAATCGTTGAGCAAAGCATATGAATATGCGAGGAAGTCTGTCAGCCTCGACCCAGCTCAACTTGCTGCTTACAAAGCATTGGAGTTCGTCTGTGGGTGGCGAAAACAACATGACGAGGCTGTGCGTGCCGGGGAACAGGCTGTAAAAGTTGCGCCCGGCTCTGCCGATGCCTACCTGGCTCTGGGGAGAGCCCTGAATTTTTCCTGCAGAGACGAGGAAGCAATAGGTTATCTTGAAAAGGGAATCCGGATGAATCCTTACCCTCCTTCGCATTATTACATGCACCTCGGATGGGCCCAATTCAACTCAAGGCAGTATGAACAGGCTGTCTCTTCACTTAGAAAGGCGGTCTCTATGAGCCCTAGAAATCAGCCAGCACGTTTAGGTTTAATAGCTACCTATATCGAGGTGAATAAAGTGGCGGAGGCAAAGTCTGAGGCGCAAGAACTGCTGAAAATAGACCCCAAGTATACTTCGAAGGGATATCAACAACGGGCACCTTGGAAAGATCCAGAAGTAATGAGAAGGTGGGTGGAGGCATTAAGGAAGGCTGGGTTAGAACGGGAGTTGACTGCCAAATAGAATCGCAGATGGGAGAGCTACTTGCGTAATGGTGGGGGTTTGGTTGAGGTTGTAGGTTGTTGTGCAAGCAAGGCTTTTGCAACCAGCGACTACCCCAAAATCACCGGTCGGCAAACCCCCTAGAAACCGGTTTTCCGATCCCCCTTCGGATTCGGCTATTCGTATCGTATGGTTGAATGGAAAGGTGGTGCCTGTCGCTTCTGTGTACCGAAACAAGTCTTGATCTCACTCAAAAGTGAAAAGGTGGAGCGATCACACAACTCAACTCTACCTTGAAAACCCTTTACCAGTTCTTGGTTCAGCTATCTCTCAGCCGCTGTTAATCGTAGGACACTCTCTGTGGCTGTCTGTCATTCTTTGATCTACCATCGGCCCATGGCGATAATAAGGCCACTTAAATCCTGATTCAAATCAAACTTGACCCTATCCCAAGACCATTTCCCGGCGAAAAACCTATGTACGCCGACTGGTTCTTTTGGATAACCCGTTTCCGTCCGATCCAGGTCTCCATTGCGATTCGCATCCAACCAAGCACGGATCGCATAGGTGCCCGCTGGAACACCTTCAAATTTGAATAGAACCTTGCTCGCTTTTTTTTGTTCGTCATTCGGTTCTATTGCTTGAAAGATAGGCGGCCTGATCATCGCACGCCAAGTATCCTGAGAGTTGTGAAGTTCGATGAAGAGTTTCCCTTCCTCAGCGATAAATACCTCCCCTGATATTGTAAACTTTTCTTGAGCATATGAAATGGGAGAGGCCAAAAATAGAAGAACAAAAAGAATCATCCATTTCTGTTTCATCTCCATTCTCCTTGAGCTGGCGCCACAGACAACCAGCATTCAAATTGTGAAAAAACCGTGCACTTCCATCAATTACTCTTGGGATCTCAGCCTCGGCGGCCCGCCTGTCTTTCAGGTCGAAGGTCTCAAGTAGCGGAAAAAACGAGAATCAGGGTCAGAATGAAGTATTGAGACCCGTGGCTTTCCGTCCCCATCTTTCAATGGGTTTGGCTTTGGAGTTGCGGAGTCTCCCGACAGAACGAACGTCCCGTCAGGAGCAAGGCTGGACCATTTTGAGAGGTCTTCCCATGAACTGGCCTCCAGGATGGAGGTTGAAGGGTGAAAAGAAATTATAAATTTTATTCAGCGCCGTTTGAGAGCAAAAGTCAAGAAAAATTATATCAGATTAGGCGGGGAGTGAATCAGATTTTCCATACCCCAGACCTTGGATACCCTGCCATGAAGCCAAGTATCAGCCGAGTGCTGATATCATAAAATTTCAGGGGCTTGGAGTAAAGGTTCCCAATACGATAGTGCACAATTTTGGGGTGTTTAGGAATGCAGCTTGATAGCAGAAAACAAAAGCTCCACCTGATTCTGTCGCCTCCTCATGACTCCCACATATTGTGCCCACCGATTTGGCTTGACATCCCTGCCTGTTTGGGACTTAATAAGAATGAACTCAATTCATTTCAGTAAAGCAAAGTCAAACGAACAGCACAACCCAACTTTCTGAGAAGAAAATGATGGTGCTTTGTCTCCAGAAAGTGCTGAGAACTGAGCCTTCAGTGGATATCTGTATCCGCTTGGAGGCTTTTTGTGTTTTTGAGGGGGTGATTTGGTGGCAGAGGAACGGGCCAAGCGGAAGCTGACCGCCATCCTGAGTGCGGATGTGAAGGGATACAGCCGCCTGATGGGTGAGAATGAGGTTTCGACAGTTGAGACCTTGAAGAGCTATCGTGAGGTCATATTCTCCCTGGCCGAGCAATTCAGCGGCCGGGTGGTGGACTCCCCGGGGGACAACATTCTGGCAGAGTTCTCAAGTGTCGTGGACGCAGTGGAATGCGCGGCAAAAATCCAGGAAGATCTGAAGGAGAAGAATGCGAGTCTTCCTGAAAACCGCAGAATGGAGTTTCGCATCGGAGTCAACCTTGGCGATGTCATAGATGATGAAGGTAGGATTTATGGTGATGGTGTCAACGTGGCGGCGAGGGTCGAGGGGCTCGCAGAGGGTGGAGGGATCTGCATCTCCGGAACAGCTTTCGACCAAATTGGCAAGAAGCTGCCACTTGGTTATGAGTATCTGGGAGAGCAGGAAGTCAAAAACATTGAGAAACCGATTCGAGTGTACCAGGTCCTAACGGCCCCTGAGGCCGTAGGAAAGGTGATTGGGGAGGAGGTGCGAAGGCGCAAACGCTGGCCTTCGGCAACGGTTGCAGTAGCGCTCACCCTGGTGCTGGGCGCCTTGGCTGTCTGGAATTTTTATTCCCGGCCACCGGCGATTGAGCCTGCCTCTATAGAGAAAATGGCATTCCCTTTGCCGGATAAACCCTCCATAGCCGTGTTGCCGTTCGACAACATGAGTGGCGATCCTGAACAAGAATACTTCAGTGATGGCTTAACTGAAGAAATCATCACAGCGCTTTCAAAGACCGACCAATTGTTTGTAATTGCCCGAAATTCCACCTTCACTTACAAGGGCAAGCCCGTAAAGGTTCAGCAAGTTGCCGAGGACTTGGGTATCCGCTATGTGCTTGAAGGCAGCGTTCGAAAGGATGCAGAACGGGTTCGGATAACCGCGCAGCTTGTCGATGCCATTGAAGGCATTCATCTTTGGGCTGAACGCTATGATCGGGACCTAAAAGACATTTTTGAAGTGCAAGACGAGATCACAATGAGGATTATAACCGCCCTTCAGGTTAAGCTGACCGAAGGGGAACAAGCCCGTATCTCTGGCAACGCCACAGACAACCTCGAGGCTTATCTAAAGGAGTTGCAAGCACGTGAGCATTTCTTTCGCATGAATAAACAGGGTAGCATGCGAGCCAGAGAATTGGCCAG
>JAWOGN010000006.1:0-3898 GCA_046496815.1 Desulfatiglandaceae bacterium | reverse complement strand
ACTATCTTTTTTTCATAACACAGCAAAAAAATTGCATTTTTATTTCTCAACAGCAATTGATCTATATTTTTGTTTATCAGTGTTTTATGAATACCCCTTTAGAATTTTCAGATGTTCGGGATTATCTGATGGAAAACGCGAATATTGGTGAAGATCGGTTTGTGCTGAATTGGTACGGTGAGGATAATCCGGTGGCGGACAATTCGACGGCGGAGGGACGTGCCAAGAACCGTCGTGTTGAGATAGTCGTGAAGAAACCGTAGGCAGGTTCAAGAGAACTCAGAATAGTTTGAAAGGTAACCGGCGAAAATTTCTTTGTAAAGACCTCTTTCAACTCCTTGTACCCGGGGTCGTTTCCCGGGTACCTTTCATCTGATTTATCCAGTGACGGCGACCGGATCGCATGGCTTCTCCGCCATTTATGGACCTGTTCCTCCCCGTGGGACGAAGGCAGGTGGGCCGTCGTCCTCCTTTGCAAACTCTATTCCTGACATGGGGGAGAGAACGCGGCACTCTCCCAGCCTTTGTATCCTGAGATCCGGATCGCTTTGGTCCATACAGACGTTTTCCTTCCTTCCAGACTTCACGCACCGAGCAGCGTGGAGCCCACTCCCCTCCCGGGAACCTGCCGGCCGGGCCGCCGTTTCAGCAAGCCGCACGGAATAACCCATTTCATTATCGTACCACGCAGCCACCGAGACCAGCGTTCCTTCCATGACCTGAACCCGGGGCAGGTCAATGATGGAGGAGTTTCTACTTGAACGTTTCGAGTATGCCTGCAAAATCAGCAGGGTCAACCTTTTGCTTTACCAAACTCATTTCCTTGATCGCCGGTTCCTGTGCGTCAAGGGTCGGCCTCTCGGTTCGAAAGAGAATGCCGATGGGGATCTTCTCGCCCCATTCTTGGGCCCTTGAAAAAGCCGCCATTCTATCTGAGGGGTGGTATTTCGGGTCCTCGTTTACATTGTACACCCGGCCCTTGTACCATTGGAATGTGTTCACCTTATTGAAGGAGACGCAGTTTTGAAGGATCTCGATGAAGGCAAAGCCCTTATTCAAGATCCCTTCCTTGATGAGGGAAGTGAGATGTTCTGTCTCCCCCGAAAATCCTCTGGCTACGAAACTGCAGTTGGATGCAATAGCGATCAGCAGAGGGCTCATAGGAGGATGCGGGGAACCTTTGGGGGTGGTCCTTGAGACATACCCTTTTTCGCTGGTTGGAGAGGTCTGCCCCTTGGTGAGACCGTAGACTTGGTTATTGTGCACAAGATAGGTGAGATCTATGTTTTTCCGCATGGCATGAACGAAATGGTTGCCCCCTTCTCCGTAACCGTCCCCGTCTCCTCCTTCCGCCAGAACAGTCAGCTCATGGTTGGACAGTTTGATCCCTGTTGCCACCGGGAGAGTCCTTCCGTGGAGTCCGTTGAAAGTGTTGCACCGAAGATAATGCGGCGTCTTCGGGGCCTGACCGATGCCGGAAACAATGACAATCTCGCCGGGCCTCTTATTGAGTTCCACAAGAGCGCTTTTCAACGCTTTCAGGATGGAAAAATTCCCACAGCCCGGGCACCATGCAATGGGATCATCGCTGTGATAGTCTTCCAAAGTTACCATGTTCTCCTCCTTGGACGAGGCTGCTGCGTGAAGCTCATCTCATTTTGTCCTTCACCTCGGTCATGATTTCGGTCGGGGTGATCGGTCTCCCGTCGTATTTCAAGATCTTATGGTCAACGGCAATGCCTGTCTCAACGCTGAACAGATCGGCAAACTGACCCGTGTAGTTCATTTCCACTGAAAATATCTTGCCGTTCCTTCCGATCTTGTCTGAAAAGTGCTGCTTCGGAAAGGGGTAAATCTCACTGAAGTGAAGCATCCGGGTCTTAAGGCCGTCGCGGTTCATCACTTCAACCGCCTCCTTCATGGCGCCGTAGGTGGATCCCCAGCCCAGGAGGACCACGTCCGATCCTTCCGCGGGATACATTTCGGGCGGCGCCATCCCCTGTCTGATCCCCGCCATCTTTTTCATTCGCTTGTCCATCATCCTTCTTCGCGTCTCGGGATTCTCCGTAATGTGCCCCGCCTCTGTGTGCTCATCGCTGTCGGCATAGACAACAGCTTCTGAGCGTCCCGGAAGGATCCTTGGGGAGACACCGGAGTCATCCCAAGCATACCTCTTGTAATCTTTGAATGAAGGGATCTCGTCGTCCGATACAATGCTGCCCCTATCGATCCGGATTTGATTCAAGTCCAGGCGGTCCACGGTAAAATAAGAGTCGTTAAGGTGCTGTTCGCCTAAGACAATGACAGGCACCTGATACTTATCAGCCACGTTGAACGCTTTGGCCATCAGGTAAAAGGCTTGCTCCGGGTGGCCGGGGGCAAAGACGGCTTTGGGAAATTCCCCGTGGGCGGCATGAATCACAAATGATAGGTCTCCCTGTTCCGTTCTTGTGGGGAGGCCGGTTGAGGGGCCCGGCCTCTGAGCAACGACAACCACTGCGGGCGTCTCGGTCATGCCGGCGAGACCAAGGGCCTCCACCATAAGGCAGAAACCGCCCCCGGAAGTGGCGGTCATGGCTCTTACTCCGGCAAAAGACGCCCCAAGGACCATATTCATGGCCGCGATTTCATCCTCCGCCTGTTCCAGGATGATGTTATATTTCTCCGCCATGGATGAGACAAATTCCATGATGGGCGTGGACGGGGACATGGGGTACCCGGAGTAAAACTTCAGCCCGGAACATATGGCCCCCAAAGCGATGGCCTCACTGCCGTTGATCAGCATTTTTCCCTTCATTGACGGGGAGGGCGGTATCCTATAGGGGTGCTTGCCCTTGAAGTGCTCCTGCACATAGCGATACCCGGCGGAGGCGCTGTCTTTGTTTCTCTCCACGGTTTCTTTTCCCTTTCTACCGAATTCCTCCTCAAGACGGTCCGACAGCGGCTTCAGGTCAAACCCCATCAGCGCAAAGGTCGCGCCCGTGGCCACCGTGTTCGCCATGATCTTGCTCTTGCCCGCCTCTGTGGCCAGTTTCTCCAGAGGGATGGAAAAGTGATTGGGGTTATCCGATTGGAACCCGGTTTTCTCCTCGTCAAAGATCATCACCCCGTCTTGGGCCAGATCAGCGAGATCCTGTTCGATGACGCACTTATCCAGCGCAATGAGAAGGTCCACGTTGTCGCCCATGGCCTGGACAGACCCGTCTTTAATCCTGGCTTGAACAAAACTGTGCCCCCCGCGGATGCGGGACTCCACGTCTTGGTTCATAAAGACATCGTAGCCGTGACGGGTGAAAATCTTGCCCACAACATAGCCGATCGACTGCATCCCTTGACCGGCCTGACCCCCAATTCTGATAGTAATGTCTACGGGCATAATCGACCTTTCCTTTCTTTACATTCCTTTCTACTGCATCTTCCCGATGGGCGAGCCGGACAACAGGGTCAAAAGTAAAAACAGGAGAAAGGCGATTCTCCTTTTACTGGCCCCTGCCGGTGTTTCCAGCTTGGAATTTTCCGCCATGATATCCCTTTTGGGGGTGAAGCTTTACTCTCCTTCGCCCGAATGCCCCGCGGCTTGCCGCGGGGAGGCTTCACTTCTTCAAGGCGGCCTTCAAGGAAATGTCCACACCCGCAAGGGCCTGGGAAACAGGACACCCCTTTTTGGCCTCCTCGGCTTTTTGTTGGAACTCGTTCCCATCTATTTCCGGCACCTCTGCTTCGGTTTCCAGATCAATTTTCGTGATCTTGAAGCCTTCGTTGGCTTTTTCAATGTGCACCTTGGCTTTGGTCTCAATTTGTTTCGGATCATAGCCGGCCTTTCCCAATAAAAGCGAAAGAGCCATGGAAAAACATCCGGCGTGGGCGGCCCCGATCAGTTCCTCCGGGTTGGTTCCCG
>JAWOGN010000320.1:0-48398 GCA_046496815.1 Desulfatiglandaceae bacterium | reverse complement strand
CCGGCAAACGCCCAATCAGCCGCGTCGCCATCCTGAAATTGGCCGCTCTCGTTTCATCCTGAAGATCCGGGTCGACCGTGGCCAACATGGGGACCGTTGCCTGAAGCACATCCATGGGATTCGAATCCTTGGGCCATTTTTTGAAACATTCGTAAATATGCCGGGGAACCTCTCTGGCTGCCGTCACCTGGGTCATGAAGGCGGTCAGTTCTTTTTTAAGGGGCAGCGAACCATTCAGGAGCAGATACGCCACCTCCATAAAGGATGCGCTTTGAGCGAGTTCCTCAATTCGATATCCCCGGTAAATGAGAACACCCTTCTCACCGTCTATGAAACTCACCTTGGTGTCCGCGACGGTTACCCCTCGCAGGCCCACGTTCTTAACATTTACCGTCTCGGCCATAGTGTCCTCCGTATAGATCGAGTTGAGATTTTTCTCCAAGGTTTCCCGGGGGAAGATGGGCATGCGAGGCGTATGACTGTCCGCTTCGACCAGTTGATTCTCCAGTATCTTTTCGTCAGGTTTTTTGGCTTCATTTTCCGTCCGAATTGTTCCAGAGATGAAAACTTCGCCGGTTCGTATCAATTTAGATTTTTGAAAGAACTCGTGAGCAAAACAACAGGGGCCGTTGGGATCTCTTTCAGAAGACCGCAAAGCCCACCCTCACTCCATGGAACGGCAGCTGGGCCTCAAAACTCAACCCAGGACAGCCCCAGAAGGGAATCGCTGTTGCAACCTCGGTCTTCTCTGCCTTTACCGAGCCGCCTATTTCGGGATGGGGGGCGTTCTACGTGTCCCGATGTATCGGGGTTGCGGTCTTCTGAAAGAGATCCCAACGGCCCCTATCGCAGTGTTTCAAAAATCTAAATTGATACGGCGGTTCAAACTCGAGAGAAATTTTCAGCGGCAAAATCCCAGTTGACCAAGTGCGCCAAAAACGCCTCGATGTAAGCTTTTCGGCGGTTTTGGTAGTCCAGATAGTAGGCGTGCTCCCACACATCGATAGTGAGAAGCGGTGTCTGCTCATGGACCAGCGGTGTATCCGCGTTACCGGTCTTCACCACTTTGAGCTTTGTTCCATCCTTTACCAGCCATGCCCAGCCGCTGGCGAATTGTGTGGCTGCCGCGGTCGCGAATTCCTCCTTGAAGTTCTCGAAATTCCCAAAAGCCGAGGCGATTTCTCCAGCAAGTAATCCGGTAGGCGTTCCCCCCCCGTTTGGTTTCATGCTTTTCCAGTAAAAGGTGTGGTTCCATACCTGTGCCGCATTGTTGAAGACCGCAACCTTTGAGGCGTCCCCCGCGCTGGTCTTTATAATCTTTTCAAGGGAGTATTCGGCCAAGCCTGTGCCCTTAATAAAGCCATTGATGTTGTTCACATAACCGCGATGATGCTTTCCGTAATGAAAGCTCATGGTGCGGCTGGAAATGTAAGGCTCCAGCGAATCTGAAGCGTAGGGAAGCGACGGAAGTTCGATGGCGGCGGATCCCTTGGAAACGACTGGAAAGCCCAGCACCGTCCCGGCGAGCGCAGCTGAGCCGACCATCGCGGTGGAAAGAAATTCACGACGGTTCATGCGATTTGATTTAATTTTGCTTTTCATGAGTCATCCTCCTTATTTTTGAACATATAATTCTCCGAAATGGAATGGAAACAGTCAAGTCGGACGCGTCACCCGCTCAAGATGGATTCGCCGGAGATCCAAGCGCGCAGGTCCGTGAAAATATGCTTACCCCAATGCGCAAAGAGCTTGAAAATGAATCTGCTGAACAACAGTCACCGGCATTCTTTTAGGGCACAGCATCTGATATAACCACTGTGAACGCATCGAAATCCCTGCCGCCTTTGGGCTGGCCATAACGTTTTTGACTCCAAATAACAAAGAACTACCCCAAAAGAGAAGGGAGATTTTAACGACCCGAAATTGGCATATCATGAGGGGGTTTTGCTTCCGGGAGCTCAGATTGGAATATGCCCGGGTGCTTAAGTTTGATATAGTAATTTGCAGACAGTCTTCCGTCAACAAAACTCGGTAAAGAAAACCGAATGCAAGGGGGGCGAAGACCGATGGGGGCTGGAACCGTCAGGGGAACCCCTCAAATCGATCGGGCGTTTATACACCTGCAACCAGGAGAATAAAGATGGTTTATCCCTTTACCAAGGGGAGGGCACAAAAAATCCTCAAGAAGAAACGGCAAATTCTGGGAAGGGGATTATGCTATGCGGAAAAAATCCTATTCATTCATGAAGCTGAGGAAAGCTCGGAAAGGATGCTGAGGCGCGGTCGCGACCCTTTGAAGTTGTGTCCTGATCGCGTTGCCATGCAGGATGCGACGGCCCAAATGGCCATGTTACAGTTCATGCAAACGGGATGCGGCAAAACGCAGGTGCCTGCAACGATCCACTGTGATCACCTCATTCGGGCCGGCGCGGGGATGAAGGCGGATTTGAAGAAAGCGCTTGCCGCGAACCGGGACATCTATGACTTTCTCTCCTCAGCCGCTGCAAAGTACGGTGTCGGGTTTTGGGGTCCCGGCTCCGGAATTATTCACCAGGTTCTTTTTGAGAACTACGTAATCCCAGGCGGCGTGATGATCGGCAGCGATTCCCATACGCCCAATGCCGGCGGCCTGGGTATGATCGCCATCGGGGTCGGCGGTGCCGATGTGGCCGAAGTGATGGCGGGCCTTGCATGGGAGACCACAAGCCCTTATGTGGTGGGTGTGGATCTTTCCGGATGCCTGAACGGATGGGCTTCCGCCAAGGATGTGATCCTCGAAATGCTCGGTATGCTGACCGTTAAGGGAGGAACGGGGAAAATATTTGAATACTTCGGGGAGGGTGCAAAAAATCTTTCGGCGACGCAAAAGGCAACCATCACCAACATGGGCGCGGAGCTGGGCGCCACGGCCTCCGTCTTTGTTTATGACGAATCGATGGATGCCTATTTGAAGAATGTGGGCCGGCACGAAGATGCAGAATGGGCCGCTTCCGTCGCCGACATATTGACTCAAGACGAGATATGCTTGACGGAACCTGAACGGGTCTATGATGAAATCGTAGAGGTCGATCTGGGAAAGATAGTGCCTGCCCACGCCGGCCCATTTAGCCCGGATAAGGTGATCCGGGTCGCAGACTTTAAGGCCACGGCAAAAAAAGAGCGCTGGCCGGAGCGCATATCCGCCGTGCTTCTCGGTTCGTGCACGAATTCATCCTACTCCGATCTCTGCGCGGCATCCCGGGTTTTGGAGCAAGCCCGTCATCATGGACTCAAGGTGCGGGTGCCTTTCATCCTGTCACCCGGTTCCCAACAAGTGTATGAAACCATCGCACGAGACGGCGTTCTCGATGAGCTGGTCAACGCCGGGGCAACGGTCCTCACCGCTTCTTGCGGTCCGTGTATCGGCCAGTGGGACCGAAAAGATGTCGAAAAAGGCGTCCCTAACTGTGTTTTTACCACATTTAACAGAAACTTCCGCGGCAGAAACGACGGCAATCCGGAGACCCGAGCGTTTTTGACATCGCCCGCTTTGGCAGCGGCCCTCGCTCTGTCCGGGGACGCCGGATTCAACCCCGAGACCGACACGTTGACGGGAAGGAACGGCGTTCAATTCAAGCTCACGGCTCCGACTCCCCCTACGCTTCCGGAAAAAGGCCTGGTGGATGAAAAGTATGCTTTTCTGCCTCCTTCCCGCGAAGACGCCAAAATCCAAGTCAAAATGGATCCGAATTCAGAGCGGCTCGAACGGCTTCATCCGTTTGAGGCGTGGGATGGACGGGATTTTTTGGACTTGCCCGTATTGGTTAAAACCAAAGGGAAGACCACCACGGATCATATTTCACCCGGCGGAAAGTGGCTGCAGTTCAGAGGCCATCTGACCCATATCTCTCAAAACATGCTGGAGGGCGCTGTGAACGCCTTTACCGGCGAAACAGGACATGGGACGAATGTGATCACACGGGAAACAGGGAAGAGGTTTGCTGAGTTGGCCGTATTCTATAAGGAAAACGCCGGCGGATTTGTGATCCTGGGGGATGAGAACTATGGGGAAGGCTCCAGCCGAGAGCATGCCGCCATGAGTCCCAGATTTATGGGGGCCAAGGTGGTTGTGGCGCGTTCATTTGCCCGAATCCACGAGGCCAACCTCAAAAAGCAGGGAATTTTGCCGCTGGTTTTCTTGGACCCCAATGAGTATGCCGAAATCGGGGAATCTGATCGAATGAGCTTCGTGGATCTAAAAGCGCTTCAGCCCGGAAAACCGGTGAAATGCGTGGTGAGCAAAGAAGACGGCTCCAGGAAGGCACTCATGCTCACCCATACGCTCACGGAGGAGCAGATTGGGTGGTTCAAAGCCGGTTCGGCACTCAATGCCCTGCGAGAGAATTATAAAAATTGACAGACAACCGAACGGATGAATGCGGACTTAGGATCCTCGCCGCTTGTAGAGAATCCCCAGGCTGAATGGATCGTCATGGGCTTCGTTCATGGCTTGCTTCAGATCGGAAGGGCTATGGTTTTCAGGCAGGGGATGGGTCCATTTCTTGAGGTGGTCCCAAGTCTCAAACTGCTTATCAAATGTTACGCAGGGGCTGTAGAGGTGGGAAAAGGAAGAGCTTCTTTTGCCGTCAACGCCGCCGGCGCCCGGGCGTGTTCGGACAAACTCAACACCTTCGACCCGGCCGTCAGCCACGATTCTGGGGGAGAGCATGAGCGCATTGATCCGGATTCTTTCATGCCGTAAAACCAGCACCTAAGACAAAAACCCTCTTGCCCACAATCGGACGCTGCCCGGCGCACACATCCATCATGAAAGTGAGGCCGGGCAGGCACCCTGACAGGGCACATTGATGTTCATGTAATAGAAATCTTCCGGCTCTACAGAGTCAATGACTCGATCGACCCTCGTTCCCTCGCGACTTGCAAATTTCCCCATGCGAAAAACACTCCTTATTGTCCGGGCTTCTTTTCTATCTCCCTCTTGATGGTATTGATGTACTTGGTAACCGGAATTTCCTTGGGGCACACGCGGGTGCACTCGAAGTGGTTGACACACCCCCATACCCCGTTCGGATAGTCCACCTGCTTTAGACGCTCCAGGTAATTTTCGTCACGGGAATCGAAAATATACCTGAACGCCCATACAAGGGGCGCAGGTCCCAGGAAGTCCTCATTTTCATTAATAACCGGACAGGCCCCTGTGCAACAGGCACAGAGAATACAGCGAATCGCCACTTCGACTTTTTTGCTCGCTTCGGGTGACTGTATCCGCTCCCCATCGAGAGAGGCTGTTGAGGAGATCAAATAGGGCCGCAGGTGTCTCACTTTTTCGAAAAATGGCTCCAGATCTACAACCAGATCTTTAAGAACTTTATAGGAGGGCAGCGGTTCCAGGATGATCTGCGATTCTTCATAGTCCTTTACCAGTTTCTGACAGGCAAGCGCGCAACGCCCATTGATTTTCATGGCATCCGAACCGCAGACCCCATGACCGCATGACATGCGATAGGCAAGCGTGCCATCCTGTTCCCATTTTATACGGTTCAGACAGTCCAATATGCGATCGGTGGGTTCAGCAGTTAGGGTATAATCCCGAAAGTAGGGTTCGCCGTCCACCTCGGGATCGAATCGGTATATCTTGAAGTGCCTTTCCATATCAGTATACTCTCGGTTTGGGTTCGAACCGGGTAATGGTTACCGGCTTGTAGGACAAACGAGGAACCCTTTGGGTCTTTCGAACCAGTGTATGCTTGAGCCAGTTCTTATCATCCCTTTCCGGGTGGTCTTCTCGAAAATGAGCCCCTCTGCTTTCCTTTCTTGCCACTGCAGACACCAACATCGTATGAGCCAGCGTGAGCAGCGATTCCAATTCACAGGCTTCCAACAGATCGGTGTTGAAACGATGTCCTTTGTCATCTATTGTGACATTTTCATATCGACGAATTAAATCCTGAATTACTTCGAGTGCCCGGTCCAGCGATTCCTTGTGCCGGAATACCGAACAGGATTCTGTCATGACCTTTTGCATCTCGTTTCGCAGTACCCATGGCCTTTCACCATTTTTTTTACGCTTCAGATGCTCAAGCCTCTGAACACTTCTGTCCGCAGGATGATTCGGAAGGGTCGTCCAAGGTAAATCGGAAAGATCCTTCAGCATGCTTAAGCCAACCCTACGGCCAAAAACCACCAAGTCAAGCAGGGAATTGCAGCCCAATCGGTTGGCACCGTGCACTGAAACACAGGCGCATTCCCCCGCCGCATAAAGTCCGTTCATTCGGTGTGCATTTTTATCCAGGACTTGCCCTTCTAAACTGGTGGGAATCCCTCCCATCATGTAGTGACAGGTCGGTTGTACGGGAATCGGGTCTCTGACAGGATCCAGACCCAGGTATATCCTCACAAATGATGAAATTTCGGAGAGTTTCTCGTCAAGTTTTTCCCTCCCCAGGTGCGTCAAGTCCAGGTGGACGAAATCCTTCCCATCGATACCTCTTCCTTCTCGTATTTCTTGGGCAATGGCCCGTGAAACCATGTCACGGGGGGCAAGATCCTTGAGTGTCGGCGCATAGGCCTCCATGAAGGGATCACTTTCCCGGTTTCGAAGTATTCCGCCTTCTCCCCGCGCGGCCTCACTGATAAGTACACCTAAGCCGAAAATGCCGGTGGGATGAAATTGGACGAATTCCATGTCTTGGAGTGGAATCCCCGCCTGGTAGGCGAGATAAACGCCATCCCCGGTGTTGGCAAAGCAATTGGATGTGGTTTTGAATACCTTGCCGAAGCCGCCGGTGGCCAAAAGTACCGCTCTGCTTCGAATAACGTGAAGATCGCCGGTGGCAAGCTCGTAGACCACCAGTCCCACGACTTGATTTTGCGTGATGATCAATTCCAGCAGATTGAATTCCGGATAGACTTGGATTCCTCTTCGTAATGTTTCGCTGTAGAGCGTATCGAGAATCACCCGACCCGTTCGATCTGCCGCGTGACAGGCCCTTTTGACCGGTGCCCGTCCAAAGTTGCTCGTGTGCCCGCCGAACGCTCGCTGAGCGATTTTACCCTCAGGGGTTCTGTTAAAGGGCACTCCCATATGTTCCAGTTCGTAAATGGCCCTTGGCGCGTCTTTTGCCAGTACTTCCGCAGCGTCTTGGTCCGTGAGGAAATCTCCCCCCTTCACGGTATCGTACATGTGCCACTCCCAAGAATCCGGCTCTTCGTTGCCCAGCGCAGCACCGATGCCGCCTTGTGCCGCCCCGGAATGGGAGCGAGTGGGGTAGACTTTCGTGATGAGTGCTACGTCTACGTGTTCGGCCACTTCCACCGCCGCGCGCAAACCCGCCAAGCCTGCGCCGACAATCACGACATCATGTTTGAATTCCATAGGGGAGCTTTCCAGCCTCTAAGAAAGACAGTTCATCCAACACGTATAAGCTACCAGTTATATCAACCAATCACCAGAGAAAACCTCGGCTGGCCCCGGAGGAAAATCTCCTTCGCACCTGCGGTCTTCTCTGCTTGCTCGGTGCTCCCTGAAGCGGGAAGGCGGGGCTCCCGTCAGCGGGCGTGTCATTTTACATAAACGTCCGTTTTCTTCAGACACCGTGACTGCTTTGTCTGGGACGTGCTTTGCAAAGGTTTGAAGGCGACGTCGCGTGTATCATAAGAACTACAAAACGGATCTTCTCTCGTCAATTCAATTATGGGCAACCCGGGAAACAACGGCGCTTCGCGTCGCCTCAAACATTGACTTTTAGCGTTTCAATTGTTAATTTTGCCAACAAAAACAAGGAGGAGCAAACGACTGAGGGCCGATGGGATTTCTATGAATCGTTACCGTTTTAAAGCCGTTTGAAATTTATAATTATACGCGCGCTAAACAATAGAATACCCACGAATTGTAAGTAAAGAGATTCAGAAATTGTACTTGGGGAACGTATCATGGAAAATGGGACTTCAAAAGCATGTCGATTGATAGACCGTGTAAAGGAGCGGGACAAAGTCGGTGTCTGGGGTTTCGGGAATGTTTCCCGGGATGTCATCCTTTCCCTGGTGGATGAGGGGTTGGGAAAAGAGATCATTTTTTACGGAAGACCCAAAGAGAAATATCCCAACAGGGCTGCTGCGTGGATCGAAGACTTGAAAGCAAACGCACTTCGGCGTCCGCGAATCGCGGGTACCAACGACTGGGAGGACATGGCAGGGTTGGACGTGATCTTCATCGGTGTGGGTGTGCCCAGAAAAGAGGGACAAAGCCGTCGGGACCTCTTGTCGATAAACACGGAGGTGATCACGAAGACCTCCTTGCAGATTCGAAAACTGTATGAGGATTGCGCTTTGCCGGAGGACCTGCCTATTCTCATTTACATGGGCAATCCCGTCACAGCCATGACATGGGTGGGTTATAAAGTGACGGGGTTCCCGAAACAAAATGTGATGGGTCAGGCGGGAAATCTGGATTCCAGGAGAATTTGCCATTCCATCGCAAAGTTGCTGGGTCTTTCAGGGACTGATATGCGAGGCATTGTGTTCGGCGAGCATGGCGACTCTATGGTCGCAAGCCCTCGTCATTTCTGTGTTGGAGGGATTCCATTAATGGATTTTATTCGGGCTGAGGGAATCGACCCGGAAAAAATCACGGCGGTGATGGCGGATGCAAAAAAAGGGGGAACCCATTTTGTGAATGAAACAGGCCAAAGCGCCTCTGCGGGTCCCGCAAGAGCAGCGTGCGATATGCTCAGGGCCATCATAAGCGGTGAGTCCATGCTCCAACCGGTTATTGCAATCATCGAAAAAGAATATGATTTGGTGAAACCGGAAGATGATTTTACGTCGATGAGTTTCGGCGTTCCCGCCAAAATAGGCCCGTATGGTGTGGAGAAAATACATGAACTGGAGGTGGAAAATATTCGGAAAGAATTGGTGAGATCCGCCGCCATCATCAAAGAAGATATCAAAATGGCAGGAGAAATCCTGAACAAACGATTTGGAATCGACTGAGCGTTTCTTATCTGTTTTTCACAATCTCTCTTATTTTTTGAGACAGTTCCCTCATCCTGAACGGCTTCTGAATAAACCCGTTGCACCCCCGCTTCAGTATCTCGGATGCCATGCCTTCGACGCTGTAACCGCTCGAAAGAAGCACCTTTACCCCGGGATTGATTTCCTTTAACCGGTCATAAATTTCCCCACCGCCGATTTCCGGCATAATCATGTCCAAGACCACAATGTCGATGGTGTCTTTGTTTTTCTCATAAGTTTCGATGGCCTCTTTCCCGCTGCGTGCCGGCATGACGCCGTATCCCATGCGTTTCAGGATTTTTTCCCCGATACTCAGGATCATTTCCTCATCATCAACCAGGAGCACTGTCTCCCCGCCCTTCGGAATGGGTTCCGAAGGCGCTTTTTCCTCAACGACATTTTTTCCTGAAGCGGGAAGATAAACGCTGAAGGTGGTCCCTCGGCCTTTTTCACTGTAAACGTTGATCATGCCGCCATGATTTTTGATGATCCCGTACGCAGAGGCGAGACCAAGGCCTGTTCCTCGACCCATTTTTTTTGTTGTAAAAAAAGGCTCAAATATTCGTTCCTGGGTGGCTTTATCCATGCCCATTCCTGTATCGGTAACGGATATTTTCACATATCTACCTGGATGCACCTGATACGGGCCGGAATACTTCTCGTTAAATCTTGCGTTTTCCGTTTGAAGATATAGGTCTCCTCCTCCGGGCATGGCTTGCCAGGCATTGACATAAAGGTTTAACAGCACTTGCTCGATCTGCCCTTTATCCGCCGCCACCGTCCGGATATCTTGCGCATATTTTGAATGAATCTTTATTTCTTTGTTTGTTCGGCCGAACATTTGGGAGGTCTTTTCAAGCAGGCGGTTGATATTGGTGGGCCGGACCTCATACTTCCCTTTTCTGGCGAAGCCCAGAAGTTGTTTGGTCAATTCCGTCCCGGTTTGTACGATGGCTTCAATTCCTCGGAGGTCCTCATAATGCGAGTCGGAAAAACCCGGGTCCATGAGCATCAGAGACGCACGTCCCTGAATGCCCATGAGCAAATTATTGAAGTCATGCGCAATGCCGCCGGCCAGAGTGCCCAAAGCCTCCATTTTATGGGCTTGTTGAAGCCGGGCTTCAAGTTGCTTTTGCGGCGTGATATCTCTGAGGAAATTAAGCGTTGCAGGCTTACCATCCCAGTTTATGAGGACCGCGTTCAGTTCGGCCCACATCACCTCCCCGTCTTTCTTCATGACTCTGAACGTGTGGTTGTTCGAAATCTTTTCTCCGTGAAGTCGCTTTCTGTGTCTTTCTAAAACGATTTGTTTGTCTTCCGGATGAACGTAATGAATGAAGGGGACACGCTCCAACTGAATGCCTGCATTCATTCCGATTTCTCTCGCTTTCGGGTTCGGAAATTTGATTTCTTCATCCTGAATGACAAAAATCGCATCGTTGGCGTTTTCAATCAAAAGCCTGTACTTTTCCTCGGATTCCCGTAAGGCCTCTTCAGCCTTTTTTGTTTCAATGGTTCTGGCAATTATCTGAGCCGTTGTTTTTAGGAGATCAACATCCTCTTCAAGCCATTTGCGAGGGGTTTGACACACATCAAAGCCTATGAAGCCGTAATAACCGTCCCTGATGAACAGGGGAACCGCTAAAACGGACTTGATATCCTGTGAACGAAGAACTTTCTTTTCCCATTTTCCCGGAATATCCTCGATGTCTTCAAAGTTTATGACTCGATAACTCTTCAGCATTTCCACCCACCAGGAGGCGGAATCGGAACGAATCCCCTGAAGATTTTGTTTTTGTGGCGTTATGCCCTCAGCGATCCATTCAAAGGTGTTATCCATGGTTTCGGATTCGTGGCGATGCTCGAAAATGTAAATTCGGCTGACCTCAAGACATCCGCCCATAATCTCAAGGCACTCCCCAAGAAACTCCCCGATATTTTCAACCATTACCGCCTTGGCGGAAATATCGGCAAGCATCTTTTCATAGGCCAGCCGTTTTCTCAGTGCCTCCTCCGCCTGTTTTCGCTCGGTGACGTCTCGCACCACGCCGTAAAACCCGACCGGATGATCGGCCGGGTCTCGCATCAGTGACGCAGAAATTTCCAGCACCCTCCTTTTTCCTCCTTTTCGAATCACCTCATAGTTCGTTATCTTTTCAGGATTACCGGTTCGATAGATCTGATTAAAAATTTGAAACATTCGCTTTGCGGTTTCGGGGGTGGTGTAGCTTCGGTTATTCATTCCCAGCAGTTCTTCGCGGGAGTATCCCAAAATTCCGCACAAAGCGTCATTGAAAAACATCAAGTCTCCGGCAAAATCGACCTCAAAGAAGCCCTCCTCAATGCTGTCAAGGATGTTTCGGCACTTTTTTTCGCTCTCCTGAAGAATCTTTTCCTCTCCCTGAGGTTTGCGGATTTCTTCCTCCAGGGCTTTGATTCTGTTTTCTAATTCCGACAGTGCTGTTCTTTTGGCCATGCGAACATCCTCTTCAGCTGAAACCCAAAAATCCGGCGTACTCCGAAATCTCTTGCTTGTTTATCCCCTCTTTTGAAAAGCGTTTCTCCAAGAGATAACCTCAGATCGCCGAACCCAATAATTTTTGAATTTCAACCATGCTTCGATGTCACACCACGTATTGGGCATCCACGTTTTGCAACGCATGAAAAATATTTCCTTTGACTTTCTTGTTCGATCGGTAGCACTGCTGAAGCATGCTTTTGATCTCCTGCCTCTTGGTAGAGCCCGCCGTTGGGCAGCCCAGTAAGATCTTGGGCCAACCCATGGACTGAGAATATTGTCGAATGCGATCCTCATCGACCAGAAAGAGTGGCCGAATCACCGTGAGTTTTCCTTTAAAGAGCGGTTGAACCGGCCGCATGGTGCTGATGGAGGCGCCAAAAAGGAGGTTTAAAAAGAAGGTTTCAATCAAGTCATCCTTGTGATGCCCAAAGGCGATCCGGTTGCATTTAAGCGCTGCAGCCGTTTCAAAGAGGAGCTTCCTTCTTAAGCGTGCGCAGAGAAAGCAAGGGTTTTCCAGATTCTTGCGTTCATGAGCTTTCGGACCAATGTCGCTTTCGATGACACGAAAATGAAATTCATGTTCTGTAAAAAATGATTTCATTCGGTCGGCCGATCGCGTTCCAAAACCGGGATCCACATGCACGGCCGTAATTTTGTAATCAATCGGTATCCGTTTAATCCGTTCTCTGAGAAGCCACAAAAGTGCCAGGCTATCCTTACCGCCGGAGACCGCAACCATGATGTGGTCCCCATCCCTTGCCATTTGACGGGAATGCATCGCCTTTCCCATAAGGCGTCGTATTTCTTTGGCGACATGACTCACGAGATCAAATCAGCCTCACACATTCAATCAATGCACTGGCGGAAAATGCGAAACAGCCCTTTGGAATCCGCGGGAAATGGCCATTACTTGTAATTTCGCTCTCCAAACAGCCTCGTTCCGATCCTCACCATATTGGCGCCCTCTTCAAGGGCGACCTTGTAGGAATTCGACATGCCCATGGAAAGATGCTTCATTTCAACGCGGGGCAGATTCATCCCCTTGATCTCCTCGAACAGTTTTCTGGTTTTCTGAAAATAGGGGCGTGAAGTTTCCGGATCCCCTTCAAAGGGTCCCAT
The DNA here is from genome assembly GCA_046496815.1 of Desulfatiglandaceae bacterium. GTDB lineage: Bacteria > Desulfobacterota > DSM-4660 > Desulfatiglandales > Desulfatiglandaceae > JAWOGN01. Next base: position 35,746 of record JAWOGN010000320.1, on the reverse strand, counting down.
CGTCATAAGCCCCTTAATCCTGATATTTTTCAGCTGAGAAAGCTCCTTCACCAGAGAGATGGCGTCTTCAGGCATGACACCGGCCTTTTGAGATTCTTCTCCACTGTTGATTTCGATAAGGATCGGCATCACTTTCCCCGCCTTCCGGCAAGCCTTATCAATGGCAGCGCCAAGCTTGACTGAATCCACCGTTTCAATCATGTCGAAAATCTCAACCGCCTTTTTTGCCTTGTTGCTCTGGAGGTGACCGATCATGTGCCATTTGGCTCGTCCGCCGACGACACGATGCAGTTTCTCGGCCTCCTGGACATAATTTTGGCCAAGAATTTTCAAGCCTGCTTCCAGGCCTTCCAGAACTTCTTCCAACGTTCTCGTTTTTGCTGCTGCAACAAGCTCAACGGTATCCGGCAATTCATCCAGCATCTTTTTCACACGATCTTTGATCATACCCACACCTCGTTCAATTTCATGTGACGGCCCCATTATCTGATACTTCAAATCAGGTCATGTGTAAAGGGCTTGGCCCACAAGATTCCCAAAAAGCGTCCTGTGCCTGCACATTTGAATGGAGCGGATTATAACGCGAATGTCCCCTTTCGGCTAACCGAACGGGTAATCTGACGAGATACGGATCCCACAACTTGACTGTGAATGAAAATCGCTCTGATGGTAGGAATACATTGCATCGAGCGTTGAATTTGTGGGCGCGGCGGCCCTGATATTCATTTCCACACTTGATATATGATTCAGGGAAAAGCTAGACTAAAAGGGGAATGAAACCCAACACTCACCCAAAAGAAAACTTGAGGTTTATGTTATGACACACGAGGATGCCGGACATTACAAAAAAAAGCACCCATCGGACCGTGAACCCAAACCGGAGGTCGCAGACGCCGTAAAGCGAAAAGGTTTGAATGGGGAAATATCATGCGCGGCGGCACATAGAATTGCTGAAGATACCAAAACACCGCCTTTGGAGGTTGGTTTTACAATTGATTGTCTTGAAATACGATTAACCAAGTGCCAGCTGGGACTTTATGGGTATCGACCCCAAAAAAGAGTCGTGAAACCGGCTGAGACCGTCTCGGATATCCTTCGAGATGCAATCCGTGACGCACTCGTAGCGGGACGTCTTTCTTGTAAGTCCGCCTGGGAAATCGCGCAAAAGCATGGAATCAGCAAAATGGATGTCTCCGCTGCGTGCGAGGCAGTGGGGATAAAAATTTCATCCTGCCAACTGGGGGCTTTTTAGCCGCAACACCGGGGAGGGGGGGAGGCGCTACTTTTTTATCGACTCCCACGCCCCTCATGAACGACCATATGGAGGAAAAAACCACCATCCCCATGCACAAAGCATTCAATTAGGCTGTAGATGGTGGTTGGATCTTTCCGTTCTCAGCAACTACAAGATCCGCCGCATGAGCCTCCAGTTTGCATGCTGGAGGAAATAGAGAAACCGGAACCCATGGCGGAGTTGACGTAGTCGACTCTTATAGGTTTCACCCGTTCAAGAAAATCCCTGTCGATGACGTAGGTAATGCCCCGATCATCAAAAACTTCATCGGTCTCCCGTGACTCATCCAGAGCCATGCCCATTGAGGGCCCCGATCAGCCACCGCCCGACAGCATAATACGAATGGGTGGGATCTGTTTTTTATCTTTGAGAAACTCTTTGATCATTTCACTGGCTTTTTCCGTAACTTCAAACATAGGTACCTCCTACAGGTTTTTTTAGACATAATTTAAATGAAACATATGTATGAAAACCGCACTGTCAATTGTGAGACACAGAACACAGAAAGGTTACACGTTGCCCTTAGTATGGTGCCGCCGCAAGCCTTTGTTTGAGCCATATCAAAACCTTATCAAATTCGCTCCTGAGTTCTGCCATGGCTTTTCCGCGGTGGCTGATACGATTTTTTTCCGCCGCCGACAGTTGCGCAAAGGTTTTTTTGAGCGGGGGAAAAAAGAATATCGGATCGTACCCGAAACCATTTCTTCCGAGAAGCCTTGGTGCAATCAGGCCGTCACATCTGCCCTCGTATATCAGGGCGGGACCCGCAGGCACTGCAATAGCGATCGTGCACACAAAGGAAGCGTCTCTTACCCCCAAACCCTTCATGGCCTTCAGCAGTTTTATATTGTTTATTTCATCGGTGGCATCTTTTCCCGCATAGCGAGCCGATAGGACTCCCGGCGCACCGTCGAGCGCTTCTACGAGAAGACCCGAATCGTCTGCAAGGGCCGGCAACCCGAGAAATCTTGCCGTAAAATGGGCCTTTTTATAGGCATTATCTTCGAAAGTCTTCCCGTCTTCCACCACGGGAGGAATCGGGCCGAAATCATTGAGACTTTTTATCTTGACATCAAAATCACTCAGAAGCTGTCTGAACTCGGAAATCTTCCCCTCATTGCGCGTTGCCAAAACCATGGGTCGATCGAGCTTCGTTTTTTTCATTGAATCCAACACGGTAGCCCCCTGAAATTTTGATCCGGTTCGCGTTTTTTTCGGATTATTTAATTTTGAGGCGGAACGGGTAAACCGAGGTTCATCGAATCAAAATATATTTCATGAAATGTTCACCGAGATCATCAGCGGCATGAAATGTTCTTACTGAATCCCGGCGCAAATCCACATGCCGCCGGCTCGATGCAATCTACGTCCGGTAGTCTGCATTGATTGTCACATATTCGTGTGTGAGATCACAGGTAAAGATATGGTCCTGGAAATTACCCTGATGCAGGTCGATCGTCACGCAAAACTGCTTTTGACTCATTTTTTCGGCGGCATTTTGTTCGGGCCCGGAGCCTTTTCCCAAACCTCCGGAAACGATCTGTACACTATCAATCCAAATATCCACGTGCGCGGGTTCCATCCGGATACCGGCTCTGCCGAGGGCAGCCATGATTCTGCCCCAGTTGGGATCCTCGCCGTAACAAGCGGTTTTAAAAAGGCTGGAATTCGCCACTGTTCTTGCAGCGCTCAACGCATCGGAAGCACTGTGAGCGCCTTTCAGGACAATGTGGATCAGCTTGGTGGCACCCTCACCGTCTTGAACAATCATGTGTGCGAGGTCCCCCGTCACTTTCTCAAGACCGCGGGTGAAACGTTTGGAGTCCGCTTCGGTCAGTGTTCTGTTCCCCGCCTTCCCATTGGCCATGATCAGGACCGCATCGTTGGTGCTGGTGTCTCCATCCACAGTGATTCGATTAAATGTGGAATGAACCGAAGAAAGGGCCGCGCCTTTCAAGTCGGGTGCGTCAATCCGGATATCGCTGATGATAAAACAGAGCATGGTTGCCATGTTCGGCATGATCATGCCGGCACCTTTGGCTACACCCAAAATCCTGTATGGCACGCCACCTGCGTGGTCTTCAAAATGGCTGATTTTTACAAAGGAATCGGTGGTCAGTATCGCCCGCGCCACCATTGAGATGCCCTGGGGGGAAAGCCCGGATGTCAGGTCGGGTATGACTTTTTCAATGCGGTTCATCTGCAACGGTCGGCCGATAACGCCGGTGGAGGCGACGAGCACATCGGAGGGAGCGATTCCCAACCTCGCGGCGACCAATTCCGCAGTCCTGCGGGCATCCGCAAGCCCCGAAGTCCCGGTGCAGGCATTGGCATTTCCAGCATTCGCGATAATGGCCCGTGCCTTTCCGCTTCGAAGATTTTCCCGGCTCAAAACGACCGGCGCCGCCTTTACCAGATTGGTGGTGAAAACGCCCACTGCCGCCGCCTCCTTTTCGGAGAAGATGAGTGCAAGATCCAACACGCCATCTTTTTTGAGTCCCGCCGACACCGCGGACGCCTTAAATCCGGGAACTATGTAATCAACTGGGGTCATAGGGTCATCACCGATGAGTGAGAGGGGTTGCGGTCCATCAGGCATAAAAAAGTTTTCTCGGTCAAGCTCATTTCGCGCCGCAACATTTCTTAAACTTCTTTCCGCTCCCGCACGGGCACGGATCATTTCGTCCGATTTTTTTTCCTTTTCGCCGAACCGTGGCGGGTGTCCCACCAGCGTCTCCATGGCTGAGGTGGATCGGCTTATTCTGCTTCTTGGGCATCACATCCCTTTCACGCCGCATGAGTTGGATACGAAAAAGCGTACTCAGGGTTTCTTCCCGAATCCGATCCATCAACTCCCCAAAAAGTGCAAACCCTTCCTTTTGATACTCTTTGAGCGGATCCAGTTGCCCATAGCCTCTGAGGCCAATGCCTTCCTTCATATGTTCCATGTCCTGAAGATGCCCAACCCATTGATTATCGATGATTTGAAGCATTATCAATCGCTCAATCCGTTCCAGGTCTTCTTTTCCAAAAAGTTTCACTTTCTGTTGGTAAGCACTCCGAACCTGTTCCGCGATCAATTCGGTCAAATCCTCCAATTTGACTTTGTCAAATGCCTCTTCTCCCATATCCTCAGGACCGATTTTCGGCCGGAATCCGAAAAGCCTGGAAGAAGTATCCATCAGGCCCTGAATTTCCCAGTTTTCGGGATATTCCTTTGGGTCTATCCATTTTTCCACCAGGGCCGCCACTTTCTCATCAATCATGCTCTCCATGATCTCTCCAAGACCATGGCCATCCAGGATTTCCTTACGCAGGGAGTAGATAATCTCCCGGTGTTTGTTCATCACGTCGTCATATTCGAGCAAGTGCTTTCTGATATCAAAGTTATGGCCTTCCACTTTTTTCTGAGCATTTTCAATGCCCCGGGAGATCAGGTTGTGCTCGATGGGTTCGCCTTCTTCCATACCCATCCGTCCCATTAAGGATGAAATTCTCTCAGAGCCGAAAATCCGAAGGAGATCGTCCTCCAGGGAGAGATAAAAACGAGAAGAGCCGGGATCGCCTTGCCTGCCCGATCGTCCCCTCAACTGGTTGTCGATACGACGACTCTCATGCCGTTCGGTCCCGAGAATGTGGAGGCCATTCAACTCCCGTACGCCTTCCCCGAGCACAATGTCGGTTCCTCTGCCGGCCATATTTGTGGAAATGGTTACGGTCTTTGCTTGACCTGCGTTGGCAATAATTTCCGCTTCCTGTTGATGGTGCTTGGCATTCAAGACAGAATGAGGAATTCCGGCCCTTTTCAGCATCTTGCTTAGCATTTCCGATTTTTCAATGGAGATGGTCCCCACCAGAACCGGCTGCCCCTTTTCATGCAGCGTTTTGATTTCCTCTACGACAGCTTTGAATTTTTCCCTTTCTGATTTGTAGATCACATCAGGGTAGTCATCGCGGATCATTTTTTTGTTCGTCGGTATAACCATGACATCCAGTTTGTAAATATTGTTGAATTCCGCTGCCTCCGTATCGGCGGTTCCTGTCATGCCCGCAAGTTTTTCGTACATTCGAAAAAAATTTTGAAAGGTGATCGTGGCCAAGGTCTGATTTTCACCCGCGACGCTCACGCCCTCCTTGGCCTCGACGGCTTGGTGGAGCCCGTCGCTCCATCGGCGCCCGGGCATCATGCGGCCCGTGAATTCATCTACGATCATGACCTGGCCGTCTTTCAGAACGTATTGGACATCCTTTTCAAACAGCCAGTAGGCTTTGATGAGCTGCTGGGTCGCATGCAGGAGCTCTGAGGTTCTCATGTATCGTGCTTCAAGCTCCTTAAGCCGCTCGACTTTTTCTTCCTCGTTGGGCAGTTCATCTTCCCGCAAGGCTTGACTTTCCGCATCTAGGTCGGGGAGAACAAAGTCACCCAGGTCGCTGCTTGAAAGCAGCTTGATTCCTTTATCGGTGAGTTCCACGGAATTGCTGCGTTCATCAATGGTACAGAAGAGAATTTGATCCAATTCGGGAAGAAGTTTTTGTGAACTGAACATACTCTCTGTTCTGTCGATCTGCTTTTTCAGCGCCTGATTCTCAGAAAGAATCTCCAGAAAAACCGGATTTTTGGGATCGCCTCTTTTGATTTGAACGAGGGTTTCGATTGTTTTTTCTTCTAAATTTCCCGCGTGAAGACTCTCTTTCGCCTCTTTTAAAAGCGAACGTATGATGGCGGCCTGCTTTTTCTTGAGATTGATGACATGGGATTTGACCTCCATGTAAATTTTGTTTTCGCCCCGCTCCACCGGTCCGCTGATAATCAAAGGGGTTCTCGCCTCATCAATCAGAATACTGTCCACCTCGTCGACGATGGCATAGTAAAAATCTCTCTGCACGAAATCCTCGAGATCGAATTTCATGTTATCGCGGAGGTAATCGAAGCCGAATTCATTGTTGGTTCCATAGGTGATGTCGCATTGGTAAGCATCCCTTCTTTCCGAGTCATCCATCCCGTGGATGATCACCCCCACAGAAAGGCCTAAGGCGTTATAAATTCCCCCCATCCATTCGGCATCCCGTTGGGCCAGATAATCGTTTACCGTCACCAGATGGACACCTCGACCCGTCAACGCATTCAAATAAAGGGGCAGCGTCGCAGCAAGCGTCTTCCCTTCACCCGTTTTCATCTCGGCGATAATTCCTCGATGAAGCACAATGCCGCCGATCAATTGGACATCGAAATGCCGCATTCCCAAAACCCGCACCGAGGCCTCTCTTACCGCTGCGAACGCCGCGGGCAGAAGTTCGTCCAAAGTTTCCCCATTCGAAATCCGGCTTTTGTATTCGGCGGTTTTTCCTTTAAGCTGTGAATCTGAAAGGGCTTGAAATTCCGGTTCAAGCCGATTGATCTCATCGACCAATGGCGCCATCCGCTTCAATTCCCGCTCATTTTTACTACCAAAAACACCTTTTATGACTTTTCCAAACATGGTTTCCTACCGAACCGGGCTAAGTTGCTGATTTGATCACCCTTTAAGGGGCCAAGAGATCGAAAAGAAAGTATTTAAGAACTTTGTACCTGAAAAAGCAAGAAATTATGGACGCGGAGCGTTTGCAGGGGAGGCAGCGGGATGATCTTTCAGGCCCATACGGCTGAAGCGGTGAAACATTTCAAAAACATCGGGTCCACTTTCAAATTAAGAAGCTCGCAAGACAGAGGGGATGCGTGAAAAACTAGTTGAAAATATATCGAAGCGGATCGACGGCAACCTTATTCAAATGCACTTCATAATGCAGATGCGGTCCCGTGGTTCGGCCGGTTTTACCCACGAGCGCTATGGTTTCACCCCGGTTGACAAATTGTCCCTTTTTAACAAGCGCATTCTTGAGATGGGCGTATTTTGTGCTTACGCCATATCCATGATGAATGCACAAGACATTCCCGTATCCACGGTCCTGGTAAACTTTCGATACGATCCCATCTGCCGGGGCGACAATGGGGGCCCCGATTCTCGTGGATATGTCGATTCCTTTGTGGAATTCCTTTTTGCCTGTGAAAGGGGACATTCGGTACCCGAAGCGGGAACTCAGCCAACCCTTCGTCGGCCAAATGGATGGCGTAGATGCCAGTATTACTTTTTGGTTTTCAAGAAATTTATAAAGCTCGGCCTTATCCTGTTCGCTGGTCGTAATTTCGCTGTCAAGCGCGTCCAACGAGCGGTGCATGGATCGAAAAAACTCCGCGCGGTTTCCGGCCATCGTTAGCAGCGGGCGTTGTGCACCGGGTTCGGAGCCGCCGATTCCCTGAAATTCCTGCGCTTCATCCCCATTTTCCAAGTTTACCATGATTTTCAGTTTGCGATCAAATTCCTTCAGTTCGCACATCCGCGTGAGCGTTTCATCAATTCGCCGGGCCAAATGCTGCAACTGCGTTTTTTGAAGCTTATTCTCCATCTGCAAGCGGGAGAGCTGAGGCATCCGGGTCTTTATGACTTGATAGTCTCGGATACTCCAAAGCGCCATGACGGAAATGGACAAGAAGAGAATACAAAAAATAAGCGGCAGAAAACGGGGGATTTTGAATTGTCTGACCCGGCTTGTTCCGTCGGGCACCACGAATATGGTGAGTTTTTTAGAAGTCACAGGCCACTCTTATCTCAACGGAATTAGACACGCCGCTACGGTATCAAACCTGGGTTTAAGATGTCAACCCCATCAGGAATTCGGCGCGATCATTCCCTGTTTTTACGAAAAAAATGGACGATTTCGTGCGCCAAGGCCCGATTTATCCCCGGAAGACGGGCCAAGTCATCGGCACTTGCGGCGGCAACTGCGGCGATGTCTTCAAAGTTCGCGAGCAACGCCTTTTTCCTTTTTTTCCCGATGCCGGGGATGCGGTCCAGTTCCGACTCCCTCATGGTCTTGGCGCGTAGCCTCCGGTGATAGGTCACGGCCCGACGATGCGCCTCATCTCGAATTCGCATCATGAGAAGGAGGACGGGATGATCGCCCCTGAGCCCCATAGGATTCTTTCGTCCCGGAACGTAGATCTTGTCCGATTTCTCCCCTCGGTTTTCGACGGGCTTCGCAATGGAGATGACTTCAGGGGCGCGAGAGACAGGCAATTTATCAAGCACTCTTTTCACAGCGGAAAGGTGCCCTTTCCCTCCGTCTACCAAAAACAGTTGCGGCAGTGGGCTTTTTTTGACCCTTCTCTCGATCAATTCCGTCATCATACCGTAATCATCAATACCCTCGACGGCTTTTATTTTATAGTTGCGGTAACCGGCGCGATGGGATACCCCGTCAACAAAGGAGACAACCGATCCCACGGCTTCATCCCCGTTCAGATTTGAAATATCAAGACCTTCGATGCGTTTGGGTGACCTTTTCAGGTCGAGTGTCGATTGCACCAGATCCATGAGATCAGCCCTTTGATTTTCCGAACGGCTGTTCAATAGGTTTTCCGCATTTGCGAGGGCCATACGCACCAATCGGCGCTTTTCTCCTCTCAGAGGCGTTTGGATCGCCACCTTGTGTCCGCGCAAGGCACTCAACCCGTCCGAAATTGAGTGAAGGTCCGCAATCGCCTCGGAAATGAGAATACATTTCGGGATAAACGCGTCGCGGAGATAGTACTGTTTCAAAAAACCTTCCATGACCTCGGAAGCGGTGCCCCCCGAATGCCTGAGCACATAATCCCGACTTCCCACCAGGGCGCCCTTGCGGACAAATAAAACCACGAGCTGATACAGATCCTCTTTTTCCGAAACCGCTACGACATCCTGATCCTCCATCTTCGGAGATACCACATGTTGACGTTCCACGGTCTTTTCTATTGCTTTTATCTGATCTCTTATTTTCGCGGCGCGCTCGAATTCCAATTGCTCCCCCGCCTCAACCATTTTCCTTCGCAACTGTTCAATCAACTCCCGATTTCGCCCTTCCAAGAAAAACCTGACCTGATGCACAATCTCCTTGTAATCCGAAATAGAAATTTTTTGGGTGCACGGGGCCAGGCATTTGTCCATCTCGTAATTCAGGCAGGGCCTTGTGCGTTTCGGCAATCCCTTGCTTGTGCATTTGCGGATCGGGAAAACCCGTTCAATAAATTTGAGCGTACTGCGAACGGCATTTGCAGAAGAAAAGGGACCGAAATAGAGCGCTCCGTCTTTTTTAATTTTCCGTACGATATTCAGTCGCGGATAGGGTGCGTTGATATCAAGTCGCAGGCAGGGGTATCGCTTGTCATCCCGGAGCACAACGTTGTAGCGGGGTATATGCTTTTTGATGAGATTGCCTTCAAGGATGAATGCTTCCTTTTCAGTGCGCGTCAGCAGATAATCAAGGCCGGAGGCCCTTGTCATCATCTTTGCGGTTTTGTGCGGAAGATTCGCAGGAGACCTGAGGTAGGAAAGGACCCGTTTCCGAAGGCTTTTGGCTTTTCCCACATAAATCACACGCCCTGTGGGGTCTTTGAAAAGATAAACCCCCGGTTTATCCGGGAGCGTATGCCGGAGCCTGACGAGATCCAAATCATGCTGCAAATGAACGGCCTGATCCATGTCAAAAATCGTAATATCGGCTGGGAAGGCGCTTTGTCATGATAACGAGATTGTGGGGTTTTCCCTCTCTTCCCATGAGGTAATCCTGCAGGATCGCCTTCTCAGCAAATTCAAGTTTTTTGATCCCGTTGATGACCGCGGCATCCCTATCCTGAACGAGACGCATTACCAACATCTTTAATCCAATGGCAATTGCAAGATTGATCAGATCAAGAAGCATCCAGGTTCCCAAGCGTTTATCTCGATAGCTCGGATCCACCGAAATCCTGATTTTTCCAATGTGGCTTTCGGCACCACCGCCCTCTAACATCAGGACGGCGTTGGCGACGATATGTCCTTCGAGCAGGGCAACCGTGGCTATCCTCCGATTCAAATCCAGATCGGTGATCCACTCAGCGATTAACTCCCGATCGGACACATCATGATCCAGAAACCACAAATCATCCGCCGAGAACCGCTTGAACATCTCAAACAGAGGGCGTTCATCCCCTTTCCTCAGAGGACGCAAGGTGACGCCGGTGCCATCTTTGAGGATAACTTCTTTCGGGTAATCGTTAAATAGGTCCCCAGGAATCCGGTGCGGTGTCATGCGTGTAAGCTCCGCTCTATATAGGTTGAAAAAAGATATAGGTTAATCTTATAAGCGCCGATGCGGCTTCTCTGCCGGCATTTTTCCGGATGTCGGCCCGAAGGAAGTGAAGTAACAGCATACGCGAACCGGTCGATTCAGGAACCGTTTCTCAAGCAGCCGGATAGTCACCGGGATTGGTTCGCTTGCTTGCCCATCACCGCATGCACGGGCAGTATATCATTTGCATTCATGCACGTTAAATGATAGCTATGGACGGAGTCAAGGCGATTATCCGTCTGCGAAAGGCACAGGAGGCGCCTGAACCCCCGGATTTGAGGCCTTCGGTTTTTCTATGAAACACAGGGTGTTTGGGAAGATACAGCGGCCGGAAATATCGAGGAGCATTTGACGCCGCAAAGGGAAGGCCTGCCGGCCTTTTTCGGCAGTGCGTATCACATCATCCCCAAATCCAACATTTGGAGTTTCGAACCGCACCTCTCGCCCAATCGAGCAAGGTGTCAACGAATCAATAAGATATCATGTCCCATCACGAACCTGAATTCCGATTTTGTCCTGTATGCGGGGGGCGGCTTGCCGTTTTGAACTTGAAAGAGAATGAGCCGAGCAGATCCATCTGTTCTGCGTGTGATTTTGTTTTCTACCTGGACCCAAAAGTCGTCGCGTGCTCTGTTGTGGAGATGGAAAACAAAATCGTTCTCTTAAAGCGGGGCATTGAGCCACAAAAGGGGAAATGGGTAATGCCGGGGGGGTATGTCGACCGGGGGGAAGCCGTAAATGCCGCCGCCATCAGGGAGACCGAAGAGGAATGCGGCGTTAAAAGTCGAATCCTTGACCTTTTGGGCGTGTATTCTTATGCGGGAGATGTGCCGGTTGTGATCGTATACGTGACGGCGTATCGCTCGGGTGATCTCATTTCCGGGGATGAGACGCTCGAAGCCAAGTTGTTTTCAGAGGAAGAAATCCCCTGGCGGAAACTCGCTTTTCGAAGCACGACGGATGCCCTTACGGATTATTACTCAGTCAAAAGGAAGAAAAAGGGGGGCGGGTCGGCGCCATGAGAAAATTATAAGCATTCTTAATTGCCGTATTTTAAGGTTTTCAACGAATACGAAAGGGAGAAATGGAGACAAATGAATATCAAACCTTTAAAGATCGCAGAACTCAGCTCAGAGCAACTTAAAAACATCATGGAAAGGTCCATGGAGGACATCTCTTCCATCTATGAAGACGTAAGGAAGATCGTGGATGATGTGCGTAGCCGTGGAGATGCCGTCGCCCTGACCCATTACCTGAAACACAAGGCGGACATCTCAGCATCTGATCTGGAAGTTACCAAAGCAGAAATAGATTCGGCATATGAACAGGTGGATGCCCATGTGGTTGATTGCTTGAAGAGGGCGGCTGAAAACATCACGAAGTTCCATAAGGCCCAGATGGAGCGAGAGATGTGGTCCATAGAAATAACTGAAGGTGTCATGGCGGGCCGCATCACCCGGGCAATGGACATCGTCGGTTGTTATATTCCAGGGGGGACGGCCGCCTACCCCAGCTCGATTCTGATGACCGTCCTCCCTGCCAGGGTCGCAGGTGTGGGTCAAATTGTGGCGGTTACCCCGCCCGGCAAGGGAATGCTGGCAAACCCCGCCACATTGGTGGCTGCCGACATTGCCGGTTGCGATCGGATTTTCAAAGTGGGGGGACCCTGGGGGATTGCCGGACTTGCCTGGGGCACTGAGACCATGCCCAAAGTAGACAAAATCGTGGGACCGGGAAACAAATACGTGACCGCTGCCAAGATGATGGTCTACGGCCACGTGGATATCGATTCACCGGCCGGTCCCAGCGAGTCACTGATTCTGTGCGATCACACGGGGGACGCGGAGTGGATCGCGGTGGATTTTCTGTCCCAGATCGAACATGATCCGGACTCGGCCGCCGTGCTGGTCACAACCGAAGAAGACATCGCAACGGCGGTCTGCGAAATGATCAAAAGGGAGTATGATTCTTTGCCCAGAAAAGAGATTTTCGCGTCATCGCTTGCCAAACACTCCTACGTCCTGATCGCCGAAGACATGGAAGCGGCCCTTGATTTTACCAATGCGTATGCAACGGAACATCTCCAGATTTTGACGGAGGATCCATTTATCATGCTGAACAAAATCAAGCATGCCGGTTCTATTTTCTTGGGGCCATTTGCACCGGTTCCTGTGGGGGATTACGCCTCGGGAACCAACCATGTACTCCCTACCGGGCGGTGTGCCCGCATGTTCTCAGGGCTTTCCGTAGATGACTTCATTAAGAAGCCTACTTTCCAATACCTGAGCAAGAAAGGGCTGGCACAGCTGAAAAATGTGGTGGTCACGTTGGCGGAGGCCGAAGGTCTTCCAATTCACGCGAGGGCGGTGAAGGCCAGATTCAAGTAGCTTTCAGCTTGATTCGAAGGGCGATACCTGCTAAGGAGGGACTTGATTTTTCTCAATTGAAGAAGGAGGTCTGAAGAAATGGCAGACATCAAAGGCTACGACATGCCCGATGAACTTTACTATCATAAGGACCATAGCTGGGCGCGCGTTGAGGGTACGAGAGTGACCGTAGGCATGAACGATTTTTTCCAAAAGGAATCAGGGGATATCGTGTTTGTGGATCTTCCCGAAGAGGAAGAAGATGTGGAGCAGGGTGAAGTTTGCGGAAAGATTCAGTCCAGAAAATGGATTGGGAAACTGGTCGCCCCGGTGTCTGGAGAAATCGTGGAAATAAACGAAGAGCTTGAGGAAGATACAAGCCTTGTCAATAAGGATCCTTACGGTGAGGGCTGGATTCTTGTGATTGAGGCCGAGGACCTGGATTCGGAGTTGGGAAATTTGATGCAGGGCGAGGCGCTTGTTGAATTCATAGATGCCGAGTTGAAACGGGCTGAGGAGGAAAGGGCCGGCGCCTAGGGCTTTTTCGGATAGCGTTCTTACCTTTAGGGTGTCATGACTCCGTATTGGCGACTTTTCAAGAATATCTCAAGACCCGTCAGCGCCGCAGAAGGACTGGCAGTGGATGATACCTTGCCGCAATCCGTGGCGCTCAACAATTCCGCACCGATTCTTCACTTGTATACGTTTGTTCCTTCGGTCAACGTAGGAAAGTACCAAGATATCAAGGCCGCCCTAAGACTTGACAGATGCAGAGCACGGGGCATTGCGTTCAGCCGGCGAAGCACGGGAGGCGGAACGGTGATCATGGGCCCCGATGTCGTTGCACTCGGATTGGGAATCAATTTTGATTATCCGGGTCTCGGCAGGGGCGTCGGGGGGATATTCGAATCCTTGAGCCTTGTGTTGATAACCGCACTGGAAAAAATTGGTATTCAAGCATGTTTCCAGCCAAAAAATGACTTGGAGGTGGCCGGAAGGAAAATCGCCGGCTTATCTGCCGCATCAGGCGTCGGCAAAAGTCTTCTGTTTCACACCAGCCTTTTGGTGGAGTTCGATATCGATCTCATGACCGATATCATGAACACGCCTCTGGTGAAGATCCGTGATAAGGGGTATAATTGCTTCAGCCGGCGGATGACCACGGTGAGACGGGAACTGGGTCGTGATATCTCTGTCGCGGAGGTAACGGGGGCGATCGAACGCGCTTTTGAGGATAAATTCAATATTTGTCTGCAAGAAGATGAGCCGGATGCATGGGAAACGAAAACAATTCAGGCTTTCATCAAGGAGAGGTATGAGAATCGGGAATGGATCTTCTCTCATAAGCATCCCAGGGCCCGGATGGGTATCGGGCAAATCAAGAGCAAAGCGGGCCTTTTGGAGATTTATCTTTCCCTGTCGGGAGGAGCCATTGAAAATGTCGTGATTACGGGTGACTTTTTCTCCACCAGTGAAAACGTTCGCAGACTGGAGAACGCGCTGAAGTGGACCTCGGCACGAAAAGAAAGCATAGAACAAAATCTGGCGTCGGTATGGCAAAAAGACATGATCTATGGACTGGATGTGGCGACGTTAACTGCGGCGGTCCTTGCGGCGAAAGAAAACCAGTTAAGAGTGTAAAAACTGCGAAAGACAAAATGGAAACTCAGTGTTGTGGATCGGTGCGTTTGGGACAGAAGGGGAGATTTTTTGGGACGCGGGACGATTTTGGGTTCTGTCGTGTATATTGAAATATTATCAAATGAAAACGATGGTATATGAGAGTTATTGACAAGCACCAGAGTCCCGATTTTGCCAAAATGAGCCAGGCCACCGCAATTTCACTGGGATTACTTCGGGGCCGGATGTACCGGGGTGCAGTCAATAAATGCGTCAACCTTCTGGTTCATTATCCTGAAGGGTGCGCCGCCAACTGCGCTTACTGCGGTCTCGCCAAGAAGCGTCCGGGGACATATGAGAAAAAGAGTTTCATTCATGTGGACTGGCCGGTTTTTTCCATGGATGAGATTGTGAAAGCAATCAACGTCGCACCGCCCTATGTCCAACGGACGTGTATTTCAATGATCACCAACGGCAAGTGCCGGAAAGATACGGTGGAAATGGTCCGACGCCTCAAAAACGAGACGTCCCTCCCGATATCCATCCTCATCAGTCCAACAATTCTTGCTGCGGATGACCTGGTGGAGATGAAGCAAAGCGGTGCCGACAAAATCGGGATTGCGGTTGATCTGGCGACACCTCAGCTTTTCGATAAATACCGCGGAAGCGGGGTTTCAGGCCCGCACAAATGGCGGCGGTATTGGGAGACCTTGGAGACAGGTCTGCAAGTATTCGGACCGCCCCACGTGGGTGCCCACCTCATGGTGGGGATGGGCGAGACCGAACAGGAAATGGTTTCGCTGATGGATAAGCTGTGGAAGATGGGGGTGGTTAATCACCTTTTTTCCTTTCTTGCAGAGGAAGGCTCAACACTCATGGATCATCCGCAGCCGCCCTGGCCCACCTATCTCAGGGTACAACTCGCCCGCTATCTGATCGAGAAGGGCCTCAGCGAATACCCGGTCATGCAATTTGACCACCGAGGACGGGTCGTAGATTTCGGGGTTATGAAACGGCAGGTGGTGAGCGCCATCAGTTCGGGCGCTCCCTTTATGACCACAGGCTGTCTTGGGCAAGATGGCGAGGTGGCATGTAACCGACCCTTCGGCAACTGCCTACCGGACGTCAAGCAATGGAATTACCCTTATCCACCCAGCGAAGAAGAAATCAACCACATTCGTCGGAATATATTCAACCTGGAATGACGTCGGACAACGGAATACAAATTCGGTGGAACTGCATGCACCGCTGCTGTCGTTTCGATCAGTTCACCGACTTGACATGGTTTTTCAAAAAAATTTTGACAACTTAAATAAAAGCCATATATAAAAGAACGCTCGGGGCCGTTAGCTCAGTCAGGTAGAGCAGCGGACTTTTAATCCGTTGGCCGCAGGTTCGATCCCTGCACGGCCCACCACAGTCAAATATCGCGCATAGGACCTCATCTGAGGCGCATGCCTCGACGGTGACCAATCATTCGACTGTCTTGCGCACCCAAAAGACAGCGTCCCCATCGTCTAGCCAGGTCTAGGACACAGGCCTTTCACGCCTGCGACAGGGGTTCAAATCCCCTTGGGGACGCCATTTTTATAAATATATAATAAATTCAAAATTTTATATTATATGGTGCCGTGCTGAACTTTTATCCGAGGACAATTGGCAATCGTCCTCGTTTTCCATTTTAATTAACAGTGGGGTTACCTCATTATTCACTTCATCCCTCCCCCGGGGGTCTCGTGTTGGGGGGTGGAGGGTCTTTCATCCCGATCCTGAAGTACTCACCCGTCTCCTTTCGCTTTCATCCTACCCGCTGGTTTAAGGAGTGCTCCATTTTGATGGCTTCTGCCGGACAATCATCAGCGCAACAGCCGCAAAACCAGCATCCAACAGGATAAAGCACAATAAACGGTTGATCTTCTTCCAAATTGCATAATTTTTTCTTGAAAATCATCACTTGAAATGACGAATTTCAAGGAATAAAATATGTTTATGATTCCCAGACCAGGACCCATCCATCAAATCGAGGCTTCGTTCCAGATACATCCGGTCACTGCCCTGCTCGGACCGCGGCAGTGTGGTAAGACAACTTTGGCTTGGTTCATAGCTGAACAAGAGCCGTCCACATTTTTTGACCTGGAAAATCCTGTTGATATCCAGCGTCTTTCTGCTCCCATGCAGGCGTTGAAGGATCTCTCCGGCCTGGTGATCTTAGACGAGGTTCAAAGAAAACCCGAACTGTTCGAACTGCTCCGTGTATTTGTGGATCGATCCGGCAAAAATACCAGATTTCTGTTGCTTGGATCAGCTTCACCGCATTTGGTCAAGGGTGTTTCCGAATCTCTTGCTGGAAGAATCGGATTCGTTGACCTGGGAGGTCTTCAACTTTGGGAAGTCGGTGTGAAACATAGAGATCAATTATGGATAAGGGGGGGGTTGCCCAGAGCCTTTCTTGCCGATTCCGATTCCGACAGCATTCAATGGCGCGAAAACTTTATCCGAACTTTTCTTGAAAGGGACATTCCCCAGCTCGGCATCAGCATTGCTGCGGAAACCCTTCGAAGATTCTGGACGATGGTAGCCCATTACCATGGGCAGGTGTGGAATGCAGCGGAATTTGCCCGGTCTCTCGGCACTGCTGAAAACACGGCGCGGCGATATCTCGATATGCTTTCCGGCGCCTACATGGTCCGGGTATTGCCGCCGTGGTTTGAAAACCTGAAAAAACGACAGGTCAAGGCGCCCAAAATATATATCCGTGACAGTGGTATTTTTCACAGTCTCATGCAGGTTTCAACCCTGGCCGACTTGCATGGCCATCCCAAAATCGTTGCATCATGGGAGGGTTTTGCACTGGAGCATGTTATCAATATTTTTCGAACCAGAGATGCGTATTTTTGGGCCACACATGCAGGTGCTGAACTTGATCTCATGTTGACGATAAAAGGTAAACGGTATGGTTTTGAATTTAAATATACAGATGCCCCTGGGCGAAATCGGTCCATGCATATTGCCATTGAAGATCTGGGATTGGAACATTTGTGGGTCATTTATCCCGGTGATCAGAAATACGCCCTTGACGATAAGATTACGGCCATTCCATTGCAGGTAATTTTTTAGCTTGCGGATAGCATGAAAACAACGTGAGGCGGCACATTGGCCCCACCCGTTAAATTGATGCAAACGGCATATCCGGCTTTATAAATTAAAAAACTTCAAATTATCAGGCCATTATAACCCAATTGCATGCTCATCGAGCAACGATGATACCTTAAACCTCCCCTTGGGGACGCCAGTATATCCCCGAGAACACTGTGGAAAGGCGGGATCGCAGCCTTTTCATGGTTTGGAGCGAGGTGCGTAGCAGACACGCCGATTCCCACCTCGGCCATGTGTTCCCGAAGGGGCCGCCGCCCACAGGCCTGAGATTCTTCATGAACTCCGCATGCGTTTCATTCCCAAAGAGCATCTGGAAAAAAAGGCTACCGGGAGTTCACCAAACGCGCTTCCGGCAAGAAAAAGCGGTTCAGACGACCCAGATCGCGCAGTCTCTTGCCTCCCCTACCGTTCGCATGGCCACGGATCCAAGACGGAACTCTCTTGCATGGGTCGCCCCTTTTCGCCCGATTACGAGAGTTCCGTATCCGCCCTTTTTGAGCTTCTCCAGGATGGCCTGGGTTACTTTCTTGGGTTTGCCTGATGGATCGTACTGGAATTTAAAGGTGACCCATTTTTCCGACAAGCCCAGGTCCGGAAGCACTTTCTTTGCATCCTCAAAATAATGAGACATCTCCTGCTTTTCCCGCTCCATGGTCCTTTTCTCCAACGCTTTCATCTTCTTGCGTTCTTCGGGGATGAGACTCAGGGATCTTTTTCCTTAAGTTGCAGCAACGATTCCCTTTCGGGGCTGTCCCGGGATGCGTCTTGAGGCCCAGCTGCCCTTCCATTGGATGCGTTAAGGCTTTGCGGCCTTCTCAAAGAGATTCCAACTGCCCCCCATTCCTCTGTCGCCTGCGGGTTTCAAAGCGCTCAATGGATACAACATTCACAGGTGGCGGCTCCGGATCGTCTGTCACGGACGCAAGCCTTCAACAGAAGAAACCTCTCCGCCGACATCGCCTGAACATCCACAGATCATCGACCTCTTCCTTTTCCCCTACCGCCGCTTCCCATTCGGTTGCCCCGACCTCGACCCATACCTTTGCCTCGCCCCTTAGATCGGCCCCTTCCTTGTCCCATGCCGGAATTTTTCGATTCTCGCCATGCCTCCGCATCGCTTCCGCCCCCCCTTGACTTTACGGCGGTTAACATTTGATGAGACCAGGAAGAAAAAGAAGACCACAGATTTGCGAAGACGCTTTCATCTCGAAGAATGCGGGAGTCCGGTTTGGCGACGGTTTCGGTTTTTGACTGAAAAGGGTGGGTGTTCTGTGGGTGTGGAGAAGTGGCAGGCTCCTCGGCGGTTGGTCCAGGATAACTGCTTCTGCTCGCTTCACTTTCGGGCACGGTTCGTTTTGGAGATGACAGATGTAACACCACATTCTCATAAGCGCTGTTGATTTCCTTCAGTTTGTCCTCCGCCTTTTGCTTCAGCCGGGGATTATTGGATACCCGATCCGGATGCCATATATTCACCAGATCTTTATAGGCTTGTTTTGCCTGATCCGGAGTGGCGTCTTTATTCAATTCGAGAATCTCATAGCATTTTTCAATATCCACGCGTGTCTCCTGAGGTTCTGAGTGATTTTTATCAGTTGACCATATTCTTTATGCTGAAATCATTCAACCGGAAAAAGCCGTAACACGCATTCGACTTTCTGTTCAGAGGTTGCCGTTTTTGCTTCAATACCGAGCAATGAGATCATGGCCTCACGTCTCTTCTTTGCAATTTCGACAGCTGTGTCGGAAGTTGTTACTTCGATGAATCCCGGATCGGGGACCGGGACAGGCACGGGGTCCGGTTTCAAGAAAATATCGATTGCAAAAAATGGTTCGCAGAATGACGCAAAAAGCTTCTTTCCGATCCATCGAGAATAGTTCGGCTTTAGAGGAGAAAATGATACAGGTGAATGCCCAGGAATAAGCAACTGTTCGTAACGCTTCTGATTTTTGCGCGATTTTTCCAAGCAAAAACTAAAGAAATGGAATCTGCGGCCGATAATAGATGCAGGAATTCAAACGGTCTTCTGTGCAAGAATTCTAGAATTCACCTGAAAATCGGACAAAAGGATCTCTGACATTCATGTGCCGATCTTGACTCCATTAACGCTCTGAGGTGGGATACAAGGAAATGTGAGCCCATGACCACGCTCAAGGAATTGAACTTTGACCATCTTATCGGCCAGGAGGTCGGCACGTCCACGCTTGTCAAGGAGCTGGCCCGTGGTGGTATGGCGGCTATTTTTATCGCCTATCAGCGAACACTCAAACGTCAGATTGCGGTCAAAATACTGCCCAAGTCTCTCCTGACTCCCTATGCCGCCGAACTATTCCAGCAGGAAGCGGAAGCTGCGGCGATCCTGTCACACCCCAACATTGTTACCATTTATGAAGTCGGAGACACCGAGGATTTCTTGTTTATCACCATGCAGTTGGTGAAAGGACGGCCCCTTTCCGATTACATAAAAAGGGTTCGGAAGCATATCTTGCCGTCCAAGCGATTTTTACCCCTAAATTCGACCATTCGAATCATTACCCGTATTCTCGATGCGTTGGATTATGCCCACTCCCAGGATATCGTCCACCGGGACATAAAACCGGCCAATATCCTCATCGAATCGCATACCGGCCGACCCATTATCACAGACTTCGGCCTGGCAAAAATGGTTCGGGGACCGGAGCAGGAATGTTCCATGATAGCCGGAACGCCGACCTACATGGCGCCGGAACAAATTCTGAACAACCCGGTAGACGGGCGTGCCGATATTTACGCAACGGGGGTCATGCTCTTTGAAATGCTGGTATCCAATTTGCCGGTGCCAAAGTGTGCGAATGCAAGGGAACTCCTCACCAGGCGCTTGGAACTCAAGGATCGACTTTTTCAAAAACGGCCTTCAGAGATGAATCCGATGCTCAACGGGGGGATCGACGAAATTGTCTTCAAGGCGCTGTCCCATGACCCGGAAAAACGATACCCTACCGGCAATGAATTCTTGAAGGTACTGGAAGCCTACCAGCGCCAGCACGCATCGAATTAACATTGAAGAGGGAAAAATGCCGGAGCATAAAGTCAGCAAACAGGAGCTTGCCAAATTCGGCCGCAGCGTTTCTCTGCTGTTTAACCGTGCCACCATGTATCAGGTCGATCATCCGTATGTAAAACAGTCTCTTGAGGAGTTTTACGGGCTTGTCGAAAACCTGTTCAAGACCGTTTCCCCACTGGTTTTCATATTGCATCAGGAAAAGTTTTTTATTGACGAAGAACCGCTCGATCCTCGCATTATTGTCAACAGAATGGTCGCGCATTTTAAGAAAACGGGGATTCAGTCTGTTTCATTTGAGGAGGGGCTGGAGAAAAACGAGCTCAGAAGCTTTCTGGAGATATTCATATCCCTTAATAAATATCCCAACGCAGAAGCCATGAAAAAGGCCTTGGAAGTCAAAGGCATCCGACATATGAGAATCAATCATGTCTTTTTCAAGAAAGTCACTGCGGACGATGAAGTTGTAGCGCGTGACGCACTTGACAAAATGACCCCTCAGATGGCGGAGGAGGAACAGCTTCGATCCAAGAAACTGTTTATTGACATGATCCTTGAAAGTGTTCTGGGTGAAGAATTTGAAAAGACCTTTACGATTCAGAACCTCATGCATAATCCTACCGGACTCTCAAAAAACATGATTGAGGCCGACATCAGGAGTTCTCGTGAGAGTGAGGCTGAGGAGCCACGTCCCGGACCGGTCCTTTTGCATCAACTCCAGATGATAGGCGATCAGGTTGACAGGGGTCTCTCCGGAGAGGGGGATGCCGATCTGTCGGAACTGGCCGCTGCGGTCTTTGACATGAAAAATCAGTTGATGCAGGGGATTGAGGCCCAAAAGGCCCTGAACATTACCTACTGCGATGAAGAGAAAATCCTTGATAAGGCCAATGAAATCACTGACAATGTGCTCATAAAGTTGATAAAGGATGAATACAAAGCGGGAAAAATCTCCACTGCGCGCTTGGCACAAATCCTTCGCAGGTTGGTTCCCGAAGCCGAGGAACTCAAACGGTTGCTTCCCAAAATCAAGGCGGCGTTGCTGGAGGAGGGCATGCCGCTGTCGGATTACATGAATTTGGTTCACGAGTTGGGAAAGGAACTTCAGAATGAAGAATTGGCCAAAATCCTGAAGAAAAGCGCTGAAGAGGTGGGCATTGACGGAGAAGACCTGATTCAGCAGGTAAAGGAAAATCCTGTTGAGGCTGCGGAACTCATTTTCCTGGCCGCTGAAATTCAAAAAGGTACGGGGGATGAGAAGGCGCTGACAGACCTACTGGTAGACTATGTGGAACGGCTTGGATCAAAACTGACGCTCGATATTGCCGAGAAAAATGGAGTGGCGGGTGAACAGCATTTGCGTCGGGTCATCACCGGTCTTGAGTCCAGCATCGTCAGTCGTCTAAGGGGCATGGAGATTCAGGACGATGTGCTTGAGGGGTTGGAAGAAAGGCTCAACAAACGCATGGATGGTATTCTTGAAAAAATCAGATCCGAGTGGATTGACACGCAGTCGGGGTCATCACGACGACCGGAGTCAAAGAACTTGAGTGTGCTTCAAATCATGGAACAGAGTGTCAGCGAGAATGAAGAACTGGGCGAAATCCTGAAAACAGTCCGGGCAAAGGTGGAATCCAAAGAAATTGACGAAAACGATTTTAAGCAGATATATGCTGAGATTTCCAAAGAGAAAGTGCTGCGGCAGGAGCAGGATGCAAAAAAAAGGATGCCTGCAGGCGTTTTGAAATCAAAAGACCTGATGTTTTTCATCGCCAAAGAGATTTCAAGAAGCAAACGCTACGCCACGCCGTTTGCCGCATTATCTTTCTCCGTAGTAAAAAGCAAGCCGCAAACAGGCCCGCCTCCCCAGGCCGTTAGTCAACAGGCTTTGATGGATGAGATTCTATATAAGCTTGCAAATATTCTTAGGGATGCGGACATCATCGGCCAGATGGGGAAAAATGCTCTGGTTGCGGTACTGCCCATGACAATTCAAAAGGAAGGGAAATTGGCACTTCGACGCAGCATGAGATTGCTGCATGAAAAACCGATTCACGTCAACGGAATTCCAATCACCGTCAAGATTGCGGGTGCAGTCACCAGTTTTGATGCGGATCAGATGCCGGACGCAAAGACCTTTGTAAAAGCCCTATCGAACGAACTCATGGAGATGGCCATCAGGATCAGGAACATTCAAGAGCTCTTATAACTAAGCCCGATTCGTTCTGCATTTCTCCATGATATCTTCCCCAATTGCCAACAAGTCTATTGTCGAATTCTATATTATTGAAACGACTCATGAATAACGATATTTTCGGCGCGTTTTTTCTCCGGCCTGTTTCCGGTAAAACCCGTCGCAGCCGGAGAAGGCAGATGTCGCTCCTTCAAATATCGGCAATGGGCATTTGAACAAGCGGATAACGCAGTGGAAATCCCCCCTTTTGAGATGATGACACGCATTGACACCCCGATGGCTTTATCCTATACTACGTATCCAAAACGCCATCCTCGAAGGGAGGTTTAAATGGGCAAAGGGGAAAGAGTTGACGAGGAAAGAAGACGGTATCCCAGGCTGGAATCCCTTTATCTTTTGTCTTATACGAATAGGGAGGGTGGGGTCGAAAAAACCGGTGTTTCCATGGCCAGAACAATTAATGTCAGCCCGGCGGGTGTAGGGGTGGAAGTGTATCAGCCAATAAATTGTGATTCTCTTATGGAAATGGAAATTGCCGTCGAGGAGCATATTTTCACCGTTCAAGGAAAGGTAGTCCATTCTCAAGAGAAGTACAGTGGGACCTACGTCATCGGCGTTCAGTTCAGCGAGCTTCAAAAAGCGCTTTCGAAGAAGCTTTCGTAAGATCTCAGCAGGCATTTTGACTTTGGTCTGAAGCACAAAACCGTTTCCCGCCCTCTATCCATCATTTTCAGTAAACAGGGATAGTCTTATATGAAGTCGCCCCCTCGCCGGAGACCGGAACGCGTTTACGGTTTCTCTACGAGGAGGAACCGGTTGGGCTTCAGCCGGGCAAAAATTGAGGCGCCGGGACAGGGTGCCACCAGTTTTCTCTCGAATTGGCTTCCCAAAACTTGAAAAAGTTCTAAACAACAGGAACAGAGGTGCGCACTCCGATCAACAGAGTACGGGATGATGCCATTGCCGTTACGAATAAAGAATTTAGGGGATATAAAATTTGCGTGGTTGGCTGTATGGGAGATATAAAGGAAATCATAGTCTTGGACATGGGAACCAAGCCTTCGGGCCCATCTTAAGTATATTCTCTTTTCAATGTCTTCAACGTGTCGCCATTTTTCGGGAATCCGTCTTCCCAGCGAGATTTCTTGAACCAGGCTCCGCTTTTCTTTCCACGTGGCCACACGAGGTTGAATAAAGTCAGATTCTGTGATCGTGGCGGCCTTCTGAGCTTGAAATAGACTGAGTTCGAACGAGCTGATCACCAAATACAGGCCATTTTTCTCCGAAGCCCTGTACCAACTTCCTTGTCTGCCGCAGGTATCATCCCACACATGCGGTGCAACACTGGAAATTTTGTTAATAGTATCCAAAGGGGTGCATACGATCCCTTTGGCGGATTTCAGCTTTACGTTGCGTGCAGCAAGATGCTCTCTGAGATGCTCCTCTTGCCCCTCTGTCAACCAATACACGTGCTTTTTGTAGGGATAATCTTGTTTCAATTTAAAACCTTCTGAGTCGAATCAACGGCGGCGCTGTTTGGTGTGCTTCTGGTCATTCTCGCACGAGCACCCGGATGACCTTCGGTGATTCCAATATCCGGACCGCCAAAAGATTATGTCATAGATGGATGTCGAAATCAAATGTCAAACTATATTCTGCCGCAGCGGCCCTTTCATTTAAAAATGAACTGGGACAGCCCCCCCCGTATCTTTGAGGGCTTCCAAAACAGCATAATGCGTCGCCTTGTATGATCAGCAAGAGTTATAAACCAATCTATCGGATGGTTAAGAAATTTTGGACGCCGGTTTTGCCGGGGTCGCGGCTTTTTGTGAGGCTTTCAAACCGGCATTTACGATTCGGGTATAACGAGGATGAACAAATTCTTGTTGCACTGATATATCCTAAATGACATATTGAATTTGCGTAACCGTGTTTACCCAAATTTTCCTCCCGGAATGGGCGTTTCCAAGTGAGCGAGTTTGATGAGAGGATTTGTTTAACGGTTTCTTGTCACCCTCCCAAACCGCCGGACCGGACGGATGTCGAAGTCCGATGTGACAGCGCAGAGGGGCGAGGGAGGCGAGCCGGAAAGGGCAGGATGGATAGCTTTTTTAAAGTTAAGACACTCGAAGAGGTGTTTCGCATCATGGATCAATTCAGTCCCGTGGGCGAAGAAACGATTCTTTTTGAGAAGGCCTTGGCCCGGGTGCTAAGCGAGGATATTGTTGCCTCGGAAGACCTGCCGGGATTTTCAAGGTCTGCCATGGACGGATATGCGGTGAGAGCCAGAGATACCTTCGGCGCGAGTGAGAGCCTCCCGGCCTTCTTTGAAGTGATCGGGGAAGTGGCTATGGGGCAAGTCTGCAAGCGCTCCGTGGGAGAAGGTCAGGCGGTGAAAATATCTACAGGCGGCATGCTCCCGGAAGGTGCTGACGGCGTAGTCATGGTGGAATATTGCCACCCCTTGGATGAGACCACCCTTGAAGTTACCCGGGCTGTATCACCCCTTGAAAACATCATCCAGGCAACAGACGACTATAGGAAGGGTGAAAAAGTGCTCAACAAGGGACAGGTCCTACGGCCCCAAGATTTGGGCGTGATGGCGGGGTTGGGGCGTTTGGAAGCCTGCGTTTACCGAAGGCCCAAGGTTGCCATTATTTCCACCGGCGACGAAATTGTGCCCGCAAATGAGCGCACACGCGCCGGTCAGGTCAGAGATATGAACCGCTACACATTGACCGCATTCTGTCAACGGGCGGGCGCGAAATGCATCCATACGGGTTTATGTCCGGACGATTTTGGGTTGCTGAAAGCAATGGTCGTTGAATCTCTGGAAAAGGCGGACACCGTGTGGATATCCGGGGGAAGTTCCGTGGGGACCCGGGACCTTACGCTAAAGGTGTTCGAAGCACTTCCAGACTTTGAGCTCCTGGTTCACGGCATTTCCATCAGTCCCGGGAAACCTACGATCATCGGAAAATCCGGCACCACGCCGATTATCGGACTGCCCGGCCAAGTGGCCTCGGCCTTGGTGGTGGCGGAAGTTGTCCTGACACGATTACTTTCGAAACTCTCAGGGAAAAAGAATGCCTTTGGTGGATTTCAGTCCGGAGTGGAGGCCGAACTGAGCCGGAACATAGAATCGGCCCCAGGAAGAGAGGATTACATCCGCGTAAAATTGATTCGCGGCAAAAACAGCCTCCTTGCCGAACCGGTCTTCGGTAAATCGGGTCTCATATCCACCCTTGCGGTTGCGGACGGTCTCATTCAAATCGGGATGAATACGGAAGGGCTCTATCGAGGCCAGAAAGTACACGTCAGATTGTTGTAGCAGACATCGCCACCTGCAACGGTCCTTGTCGCCCTGTTTCAAATTGTTGCATGCTTTTCCCGAGGTTGGAATTCAGAAGAATGGAGGTGCAATGGACAGGAAAATTTATCTTTCCATGAAATCCGTCGACGAGGCGAAGACATTGTTTTTTTCGCAAATCGCCTTCAATCAACGGACGGGTGTAGAAACGATCAAGACTGAAGAAGCGTTGGACCGGGTCACTGCAGAGCCCATCTTTGCAAAGCGATCCACGCCTTCCTTTCATTCGGCGGCCATGGACGGCATTGCCGTTCGCGCCGAACAGACCTATGGAACGACTGAAAGGGAACCCATGACCCTGAAAATCGGCGAAGATGCCCTTTGGATCAATACCGGTCAACCGCTTCCGGAGTCATTCAACGCCGTCATCATGGCGGAGAAAATTCACGAAAAGGATGACACCCATCTGGAAATCCGTTCGTCCGCCTATCCGTGGCAGCATGTACGGAAAGTGGGAGAAGATATCGTGGCGACCCAGTTGCTCCTGCCGCAAAATCATAAGATACGCCCTTACGATATCGGGGCAATCATGGGTGCCGGCGTTTTTTCTATCAACGTCCGGGAAAAACCCCGTGTGGCGGTTATCCCCACGGGCTCCGAGCTCGTTCATTACAAGGATATCAAGGAGAACGAACCACTGGAACAAAATAAGATCATTGAATACAATTCCATGGTACTGGCCGGGCTCATTCGCAAGTGCAATGCGATACCAATCCTATATGACATCATTCCCGATATCGAAGCGAGGATCCACGAGACCTTGAAAAAGGCCATTGCGTCCAACGCCCATCTGGTCATCATCAACGCGGGATCCTCTGCGGGAAGCAAGGACTATACGGCTGCTATGATAGAAGCCATGGGAGCGGTCCTGGTGCATGGGGTGGCGATGATGCCCGGAAAGCCCACGATTTTGGGTGTGGTGAAAGGAAAACCTGTGGTGGGAAATCCGGGGTACGCCGTTTCCTCCATGCTTTCCTTTGAACAGTTCGTCAAACCCTTGCTGTATCGTCTTCAAGGGCAGCATGTCCCTCAGCCCAAAACCGTTCCCGTGAAGCTCTCTCGGGATGTGCCTTCCAGGCTCGGAATTGAAGAGTTCCTGAGGGTTCATATCGGGAAAGTGGGTCCGGGTTACATCGCCACGCCGCTGCCCCGCGCCGCCGGCGCGATCTCTACGCTGACAAGGGCTGAGGGGATTGTTCGGATCCCGGCACTGTCCGAAGGCGTGTCACAAAACGAAGAAGTTGAGGCGGAGCTTCTCGTGGAAGAGGAAGCACTTTTAAATACGGTTGTGGTCATTGGAAGTCACGACATTAGTATTGATATTTTGGCAGATGAAATCGGGCGAGGTGCCCACAATATTCGAGTTTCTTCCGGCAATGTGGGCAGCCTCGGGGGTTTGATCGCCCTGAAAAAAGGCACGTGTCACATGGCAGGCTCACACCTTCTGGATCCGGAAACGGGACAATACAATCTTTCCTATATTAGGAAATACCTGAAAGGGATGCCCGTGCATGTGTTTCATCTCGTCCTCAGGGACCAAGGGCTCATCGTTGCCAAGGGCAATCCAAAGGGGATTGAGGAAATAAAAGACCTGGCCGACAGTGACACTCATTTTGTGAATCGTCAAGCCGGGTCGGGGACGCGGGTTCTTTTTGATTACAAACTGGCGGAAGCGGGCATTCCGCGCGATTCCATCAAAGGGTACGACCACGAAGAATTCACCCATATGGCGGTGGCTGTCGACGTTCTCAGTGGGGCCGCCGATTGCGGGATGGGCATCTTTGCGGCGGCCAAGGCGTTGAAGTTGGATTTCGTTCCTGTGGTGAGGGAGCAATATGACCTGATCATTCCAAGCGCGATGGTGGATCAACCCAATATTCAGGTTGTCCTAGAGACGATTCGATCCGCGAGCTTCCGCGACAGAGTGAATGCCCTGGGGGGGTATGATCCTTCCAAAAGTGGTGAACTCTGGACGGCGCTGGAGGGAGGGGAAAATGGTATCCATTAAATTGAAGTCGAGGCACTGGATCGTCGATGAGAAAGACCGCATTATCATGGGGGAAGGGCGTAAGCAAATATTGGAAACCATAGAAAAGACAGGATCCATAAATCAGACAGCAAAGATAATGAAGATGTCTTACAAAGGCGCTTGGAGCAAAATCAAGGCAACTGAAAAATATTTGAAAAGTCGGATCGTTCACACAGACAGAAAAGAGGGCACCCGCCTTACGAAAGAAGGTCGAGATCTCCTCGAAAAATACAGTCTTTTGAAGCAAAGATGCCTCGATGAAGATAATAGAGTTTTCAATGTAATATTTAGCAACGGACCTTCGGGGAAAGAGAACTACTGAAGCTTTCTTGATTCAACCGGGGGAAACCCGCGCGATGGCGCGGGGTTGTGGCGAAATCATTCGATCATGTGAGACGCATGAAATTCAAGGGCGGCAGCCAAAAGCCGCAGTTTCAAAGGAAGGCGATGGATGAGAATGCAACACGAAAAAAATATACCACCGGTGATCTCCATTGTTGGTACATCCGGCGTCGGTAAAACGAGTTTGTTAGAAAAACTGATTCCTGAACTTACTCGGCGCGGTCTCAAGGTGGGGACCGTCAAGCATCATATGCACCGCTTCGAAATGGATAAGCCCGGCAAAGATACCTGGCGACATATGAAAGCGGGGGCGGCAGCGACGATGATTTCATCGCCGAACCGAATCGGCCTGATCATGAATGTCGACCATGATCATAGTCCGGATGAACTCAGGGTATTTCTAGGGAATGTTGACATCATTTTGACCGAAGGGTATAAACGCGGCCAAAACCCTAAAATAGAGATTTTCAGGCCGGAGGTTAATGAAATGCCACTCTGTAAGGAAGATGCACATTTGTTCGCGCTGGTAAGTGACACAACCGTTGATCTGGATGTCCCCCAATTCTCAATGCGTGATATTGAGGGCCTGGCCGCTCTTGTCATCGATCATTTCAACCGTGTTTCAGCTCAATCGAAAAGACATCTTGAAGCTGCGTCCTGAAAAGAAGTATTGAGATGGTGACGGTTGTGACCGTCTCACCCAAACGGCCTTTCATTCCCAAAATATCCTTTCCGGTTTTTGCCATGGCAGCCGATCGTCGGGCTTTCCCAAATGGACATATATCCGTTGTGGTTTTGCTTTACTCCAGATTATTCTTGAAAGCATGGGATTGCAGTGATAGAGGTGCAGAGGAAAAACATGGGAAGTCCGGAAAGCGGGTTGAAGATTTTGTTGAGAACTTTGTTCCGATCAGGTATACGGTATCGCTAAGCGCCTGATTCAATACGATGTCATAGGATACATGAACTATCAACGAGGCTAAGATGTTAACCATTCCATCCATTGCGCAAATGTCCACCGGTATTTCACTGGAAACAGCGGTCGGCAATGATATCATTCAGATGATGATCCATGCCGGGCTTATGGTCAAATGTGTTTTGCTCCTTCTTCTCCTGCTCTCTGTGATCTCCTGGGCCATCATTTTCGTGAAATTCAGATTGCTCCGAAACGCGAAAAATGAAACTGAAAGCTTTATGGAGCTTTTCTGGGAAAGGCGAGACTTGAAGCGCATTTATGCTGCATGCGACGATTTAAGATTCAGCCCGGTCGCCCGTCTTTTCAAAGCAGGCTATGGAGAATTCAGTCGTCTTCGAAAAATTCAGTCATCCGGAGATATGCAAGACAGCTTGCAACTTCCCCTTGGAGAAGAGCACACGCGTTCACAGCAGGCCATCATGGACAATCTGGAGCGTTCCTTGAGAAAGGCGAGTATTGATCAGACGAACCGATTGGAGCGAGCAGTGAGTTTCTTGGCAACTACGGGCAATACAGCCCCTTTTATCGGCCTATTCGGCACGGTATGGGGGATCATGCAATCCTTCAGGGGTATTGGACTCAAAGGTTCAGCCAACCTTGCCGTAGTTGCCCCGGGGATATCAGAAGCCCTTATTGCAACGGCCGCAGGTTTAGGCGCCGCAATCCCCGCTGTCGTGGCCTTTAACTACTTTACCCATAAGATTACGGCGCTCAACGCAGAAATGGATATTTTTACGTCCGATTTCTTGAGTACAGTGGAAAGGCAGTTTTTCAAGCAGCACGTCGTAAGCAAACCACGCGTGTGAGAAAAATCGGTTTTTAGATTCAATTGGCGGGTAAGAAAATATGGATGGTGACAGGAGAATCCCAGGCATTCAGGATTGAAGTGCCCGGCTGTTTGTGAGTCTTGAGGATCCGGCGGAGCGGACGATAATCAGAAAGGTCGGTGCAGGATAAAAGCAAAATGGCTATGAACCAAAGAGGCAATCACAGAGGTTTTATGTCGGACATCAACGTCACACCGCTTGTGGACGTGATGTTGGTGCTACTCATTATATTTATGGTTACTGCTCCGATGATGATGCAGGGTGTGGAGGTTAATCTGCCAAAGACGACCACCAGGAACATCAAGACCCAGGACGAACCTTTGATGCTGACAGTCAACAAGAAAGAGGAGATTTTTATAGAGAGGCAACGTATTAAACTCGATAGCCTCGAACCGAAAATCCAGAAAATCTTTGAAAACCGAAGAAATAAGGAAATACTGCTGCGAGCGGACAAGGACGTTTCCTATGGATTTGTCATAGAGGTAATCGCGAGTATTAAAAGGGCGGGCATTGACAAACTGGGTATGGCCACTGAGCCGTTGGAATGATGCCCGTGGATGCCGCATGGATACAATTCAGCCCGGTTAAACCGATGGAACCGAAATGGAACACAATGCTTGTTTTGTCCCTTTTATTTCACCTCTCGGTGTTTTCCTTGGTATTGTTTGTTCCGGACTCCCTGCCGACCCGCCGGATCAGAGGCGCGGTATACGAAGTCGATTTAGTGGAGTTGCCAAACAGGGAACCCATGAAAGTTAAGGGAAGTCCCAAGGCAGATCCCGGCAAGACACGACCGATTACAGAGGAGACCCGGCCCGCAAAACGAATCAGTGTGCCAAAACAGGAAGACAAGCCGGTTGTCATTGCAAAACGGACGGTAACCACACAAAAAAAGAAGACGGAAAAGCCGAAAGTGCCTCCCGCCAAGCTGCTGGACAAAGCCGTGGCCAACATCAAAAACAAAGTGGAAGCAAGCGAGCAAGATACTGCCCGGCGGATTGACCAGGCCTTGGCCCAGCTCGAAAAGAAGGTTCGGTCAGAAGAAAAAGATCATTTGGGGGATGCGATTTCAAGACTCGAAACGCAAAGCAAAGGGGCATCCGGAAAAGGGTTTGCGACAGGCTCATCCGTGACGGGAATGGCCATCGATATATACAGGAGTGAAGTGGAAGACTGGATTAAGGGCAAATGGGCTTACCCGGTTGCGCTCATCAACCCCCGGAGCAAAGAGGATCTTGAAGCTGTTGTCGTGGTAAGGGCAAAGAGCGACGGCACGATACTGAAATCATCTTTTACAAAGAGATCTTCCAACGCCATGTTTAATCAATCCGTTCTGAAAGCCATTGAGCAGTCAGATCCCCTCCCCCCGTTTCCCCCCGGTTACCGTGTGACCCAGGAAGAATTTGAAATCACTTTTAATCTCAACGAGCTTGAACAAGAGTAGAATTCCGGAGGTTCTTCGTTTCATGTGTTCAAATCCAAACCGTGCTCCTTTTATGAAGACCCGCAGTTTTCCAGTGTGTTGTGCGGGGATTTTGCTACTCATACTGCTTGCATCTCCGATACACTGTCTCGGAAAAATTTATATTGACATCAATGCCCCTTCGCTACGGAAATTCAACATTGCCATTCCGGACTTCAAGAATTTGGGCGGTAATAATGAGAATTCAGACCTGGTTACCGATCTCCCGGCAGTTATCGCCAACGATCTCGATGCCAGCGGTTATTTTACACCCATGGACAAGGAAGCTTTTTTGGAGGACAACACTTCGCTGCAAACCCAGCAAAGTATCCGTTTCAAGGACTGGTCTGTAATCGGTGCGGAACTTCTTTTGACGGGCAGTTACACGACGGTCGGTAGCAATTTGGAAGTGGAAGCCCGGCTGTACGATGTATTTTGGGGGCGACAACTTCTGGGGAAACGTGCGTTGGGCGATGTTGGAGAATACCGTCAAGTGATGCATCGGCTCGGTAATGAAATCATCCGCGTGCTCACGGGGCAACCGGGCATCTTTCTCACGAAACTGGCGTTTGTCGGAAATGCGACCGGGCAAAAGGAAGTCTATGCATGCGACTATGATGGGCACAATGCCCGGCGAGTTACTCGAGATAAAAGTATTGCGCTGTTGCCGAGATGGTCTCCTCAAGGTGACAAGATCACGTACAATTCCTATAAAGATGGGGGGACCATGTTGTATTTGAAAGACATCGGGTCGGGTTCCGTCAAACGGATTTCAGCCAGATCGGGATTGAATATCGGCGCATGCTGGGCCCCGGATGGCCGGAAACTGGCCCTAACCCTCAGCCGGCAAGGGAATCCGGATATCTTCACCATCGACCTGAACGGAAAAATCATCAAGCAACTCACAACCCATTGGGGAATTGATGTCTCCCCTGCATTTTCTCCGGACGGTAACAAAATTGCTTTTGTATCAAACCGTTCCGGTTCCCCGCAGATTTATCTCCTGGACCTGGTCAACGGAAGCGAAGAGCGGCTGACTTTCGAAGGCAACTACAATACCTCGCCTGCCTGGTCCTCCCTCAATCGGATTGCCTTTGTGTCTCAGGACGCCGGGAATTTCGACATCTATACGATTGATCCTACCGGGGGCCGTATGAGAAGGCTAACGCGGGAACAAGGTAAGAATGAAGACCCCTGCTGGTCGCCGGATGGAAGATACATCATGTTCAGTTCAAACAGAACAGGTCGTTATCATTTGTATATGATGAATGCCAATGGTCTGAATCAGCGGCAAATCACCTTTTTGGACGGGGATCAGACCTCACCGTCCTGGGGGCCTTAGTCCTTAGAACAATCTATAGAATCCATTTGCCGGATTTCGAAGCTGCGAGTCCTTTCGTGGGTTTAAATTAAACGTAGAAAAAGCTATCAATTTAGCGTTTTGACCCCCCGGCCCCCATCCCCCATTTCAAAGCGCCAAATTGATACGAGGAAAAAATTCGGATTTTCCATCAGGCTCGAACACAAGGAGTGAATTCCATATTGGTTTACACAAGACGAACCGTCAGAGACGGGCACGAACATTCTGTGCAGTGCAATTCGCTTCTGCAGCATATTGCGTAGCCTTGCGGTATCAAGCCGCTTCTTGAGAGAGATGTTGGCACATAATCTGCAGAACGGATGATTGATTTTCAGACGAAGAAAGTGCGATACCATGATCCGCTTCAAGGCCAGAG
Source organism: Desulfatiglandaceae bacterium (assembly GCA_046496815.1). Taxonomy (GTDB): domain Bacteria; phylum Desulfobacterota; class DSM-4660; order Desulfatiglandales; family Desulfatiglandaceae; genus JAWOGN01. Next base: position 2,150 of record JAWOGN010000320.1, on the reverse strand, counting down.
TGTTTTGAAACGGCCCCTTTTTCCAATGTTGGGAATTTTCAAAGCGCTAAAGTGATACGCCGATTATAATTCGCGTCCACGGCAGAAATCGGGGGAAAAAACGATGTTGGGTGGGACACCGGTCGACAGGTGGGTTGACAGGCCAAATAATTTTGGTGTGAGGCACGTTTTCTCTTGCAATGGATGGCCATTTGGGGGTAAATAGCATTTACTTGCTGAGTCATGAATTTGTTTTGAAAATGTTTGTTAAGATTTGAGTATCCATTTTTTTGGCACTAATCCAAAATTTCAGGAGGTAAAGCGTATGAGACAAAGAATGATGACTGCCGTGATTGCCTTAACTTTTATCAGTTCCTCATTCTTCTTCATGGTATCCTGTGCAAAGAAGCAGGTCCAGGTTTCTGAGCCGGTTCAACCGACTACTCAAGAAATGCAGACTGAGGAAGAGGATGCCAAGGCAAAGGCCGAGGAAGAAGCCAGGAAACGCGCTGAGGCGGAAGCAAAAGCCGAGGCTGAAAGACAGGCCAGGCTCCGAGAACTGAAGCAAACTCAGAAGGTTGCCGATGAAATCCGGATGTTTGAATCCGAGAGCGTTTACTTTGATTTCGATAAGGCGGATTTGAAGCCCGAAGCTCAAGCGACCTTGCGAAACAAGGCGGATTGGCTCCGCATGAACCCCTCGTATGCACTTCGCATTGAAGGCCATTGCGACGAAAGAGGTACAAACGAATACAATCTTGCCTTGGGTGAGAGGAGAGCCCATGCTGCAAAAAAATTCCTCACGGCGTTGGGAATCTCCGATGATCGTATCTCAACCATCAGCTACGGCGAGGAAAGGCCTGCTGATCCGAGAAGTAACCGGGAGGCATGGGCAAAGAACAGACGGGATGAATTTAAGTTGATCCAATAAAAATTGAATCGATGGGTTCAATCCCGCTTGGCTCTTTTGCTCGATGTTTTTTCAAACACAGCGGGGCCGTCCCGATCTTCGGGTCGGCTCCCCGAATCCCCTCAGAAGTGAATTCAACATGAGACAGGTTTTTAGCTTAAGAAGTCTTTTTCTTGGAGGCTGGATCTCCCTTTTTCTTCTTTCCGCCTGTGTTACCTCTCAGCAGGATATGTTGTACATGAACGACCAAGTTGTCGCGCTCAGCTCTCGAGTTAACAAAATCGAAGAATCCATGGGCACAAAGCTTTCTACCGAGCTGGATTCGAAATTGAATTCAATCCGCAGTAACCAGGCTGAATTGGGCGCCGATATTGATAGAATCAAGGAAGAACTGCAAGGACTCACGGGTCGTGTGGATGACAACCATCGCCTGATTAAACACACGGTTGAACGAGACACGACGGGAGAGGATACGCTCAGGGATCGTGTATCTGAAATCACCGGTCGACTGAGCCAGCTGGAAATACAAATAAAACAGGTTCAGGGCTATCTCGGTCTTAAAGCCACCGGCGATTTGGAGAAACCCTACGTCAAAAAGACACCTCCGGATGCCAAAAAGGCCCCGGAGCAGCCTCCGCCTCCGGTCGTAACCGCGGAAAAAGAGCCCGTCTCTTCTGAGGAGCAGCTGTATGGGACGACGCTGGCCACATTTAACAAGGCCGAATATGATCAGGCGCTGTTAGGCTTCAAACGTTTTATTGAGGCGTACCCACAGTCGGACCTTGCGGATAATGCTCAGTTCTGGATCGGGGAGTGTTACATGGGATTGGAACAGTATGAACAGGCGATTCTGGCCTATCAGGAAGTGATAAAGAAATACCCGAAAGGGAACAAAGTTCCCAATGCAATGCTGAGACAAGCGGGTGCCTTTTATGAGATAAAGGACAAAATCAGTTCAAGACTCCTCCTGAAAAAAATCATCAAAGAGTATCCAAACTCGAGCGAAGCGAAGATCGCAAATACAAAGCTGAAGACCCTTAACTAGGGATCGATCGAAAATGTTGTTTTTTCTTCCGCTAATACCGGGAGGTCAGGCTCAAATTATAAATCCTCGAAATCCCACATGTTTTGCTTGGGTTATGTTTTTTGTTCTCCTTGATCTCGGGAAAAAATTTGGTTTTTGTTCAGACACTCAAGAATAAAGGAAGCGGAAATGACGCCGGTTTTTTTGCTTCCGAGGGTGCCACCGCGTACCCAAAAT
>JAWOGN010000301.1:0-3212 GCA_046496815.1 Desulfatiglandaceae bacterium | reverse complement strand
AAGAAACCGCCAAAACAGCCTATGAGACGTTCAACCGGGTTTACAGCACAGGGGAGCCCACCCAGGTCTTTGGTTGGGAGCTTTTGAGGAAGGATGGGCAAAAAAGGTATGTGGAGACCTCTGTGTCCCTCGTCAGGGATGAGACAGGGGGACCGGTTGGTTTCAGGGGCATCGCCCGTGATATTACGGAGAAGAAGGCGCTGGAGAAAACCAGAGAAAGAATCATCAATCACCTTTCTCATGAATTGGGGACGCCGCTATCTCTGATTGAGGGGGCTTTATGGAGGATATCAAGCGCCGTTGAAAGTGCAGACCTGAACAAAATACGGAGTTGGGTTCAGCGGGCCCGGCGCAGTGTCAGCCGATTGAACGCCCTGCGAGAGGAAATCGATGACATTCTGAATGAAAGGCCGATGCACGAACGGGAAAGGATCTTGCATCTTATTGAAGCAGCCCTGGGTCTGGTGGAAGAATTTGAAGAAGAGTCTTTGAAGGAGGGTGCCAAAACGATCCGGCAAAAAATTCTGAGACGGCTGGAGTCCTTGTTCATGACGGAGGAGGTCAAAAGGGAATTCATCCAACTCGATACCCTTCTTAGGGAAGTTTTCGCTGAAGCAACCCAATTGATTAAGGATAGACAGGTCGAGGTCGTTGCGGGATTCGAGAGCGGAATTCGTATCGAAATGAATCGGAAAGCACTGAAAAAAGTCTGCCATGGTTTTTTGCGCAATGCAATCGAGAATACGCCGGATGAAGGGAAAATCGAGGTTAAGGTGACAACCGAGGACGGGCTTGTAAGGATCGATTTTCAGGATTTCGGAACAGGAATTACCTCGGAAAACCAAAAGCTGATTTTCGGCGGCTTCATTCACACTCAGGATACCCATCGCTACGCGTCCAAAAAACCATATGTGTTCAATGCCGGTGGCTCCGGGTCCGATCTGCTCCGCGCCAAGGTTCTTTCCGAACGGTTCAACTTTAATGTGGGTTTTTCAAGCCAACGATGCAGACATCTTCCGAGGGACAAAGATGAATGCCCCGGCAGGATCTCATCCTGCCCATTCATAGACGGAAGAGAGGAGTGTTTGTCTTCGGGGGGAAGCACATTTTCACTTTCACTGCCTCTCGGATAACGGGGTGAAGGTTCTCGGAATTGTAAACACGCACAGCATTTCTTTGGAGAAAGATACAAGTCTAAACCACTCCTAAACTCAAAGGTAAAAGGGAACAGCGAATTCCCCAATGGGAGGGCTACGTGATGAAAGCCGAAGAGGTTTTGAGAAACAAGCATATACTTGCGGTGGATGATGAAGCGGATATCCTCGAATATATCGGAGAGGAACTTTCCATGTGCCTGGTGGATAAGGCAGCCGACTACCAGACTGCGCTGGAATACATTCAGAGTTATATCTACGACATAGTGATCCTGGACATCATGGGCGTTGATGGATTTCGGCTTCTCGAAATGGCTGTTCGAAATGAGTTTCCTGCCGTGATGCTCACTGCCCACACCATGACACCGGAGGCCTTGGAAAAAGCGATGAAGCTGGGCGCGGCTTGCTTTTTGCCCAAGGACAAGATGACGGAATTGAGAAGTTTTCTGGCCGATGTTGTTTTAGAGGGTAGAACAGGAGCCTGGAGAAGACTCTTTCACGAATTCGGTGGTTTTTTCGGCCAGAAGTTTGGTCCTGAGTGGAAAACAAAGCACAAGTTCGTCCAAGAATTCGAGAAAAAAATAAAAATGCCCGAAGAAAGTGTCCTTCCGGTAGGTAGGGATGACATATTTAACTTTCTAAAATAATTGCCATTATATAGTAGCATAACGAGTGCTTGGAGGCTGAAAAAAAGGAGATTGTCACGGGGTGCGCGGTAGGGCAAACGCCGCGAGTGAATATCGGGATGGGTTTTGCCAACAACCCTTTTATCTTACGCACACTGCTGGTAGCGGACATCCTCCGGGTAGCCTGGAAAACTACCCTCCCCCTTCGCGGTCCCGACGGTTTACCAGCCACCCCACATTTCTTCTGATGTTTTTTGAAGACCTGGATAACTGAAATGCATCTCAGATCATCTAAATGATGTTTTATCAAACGGACCAATAAAGCATGCCCTAACCAAGGCAACTATTTCAAGCCTACGCACCACTCACTATATCTTGTACAGGGTCTTATGAGCAATATAGATTCGCAAAATCAAATATTGCTATACTCGGAAAGAATTGGAAAGCCGAAAAAGTTTCTACTATTAGAAGAAATCTATAATAGAATCAACGTGATAACGACCTTAAATGGCAAGTATAATTCAATCCAATAGTGGTCCTAAACAACTTAACTCAACTTATTTTGCCTTCCCTAATATTACTTCAGCCAAGCCTTGCGTAGGGCATCGATATATAACTCTGTATCGGCTTTATTCTTGAAGGGAAGCGTGTTTGAATGATGCTCCACAGAAAACCGGGGGTGTATTCTGAGAACTTCCTCAGCCTCGGCCCGCGCTGCCTCCTGGCGGCCCAAGGAAACATACGCGACGGCCAAGCCCAGGTGGGCAAAAAGGTCATCAGGGTTTTGCTGGAGCGTTCTCTTATATTCTGTGATAGCCTCCTGACACTGTCCCGCCATGCGATAAGCGTTTGCCAAACCACGGAAGTAAATAGTTGGAGGAAAGGGGTTGAGGCTTATTGCTTTCTTCAAGAAGACAATCGCCTCCTCATGCCGACCTGAGAAACTCAAGGCCGTGCCCAAGGCATTATGGGCACTGGCGCCACTGGGGCTCAGCTCTATGGCGCGCTCCGCTGCCGCAATGGCCTCATCATGTTGTCTCTGCATAATGTACAACATACATAATCCAACATAGGTCATGGGATCGGTGTCATCCATGGCAAGAGCCTTTTCCGCAGCCTCAACCGCCAGTTTCATGGACTCTTCAGGGGAGTCAGTAAATCTGAACCACAGATCCATCATGTGGGTAAGGGCCAACATCACATGCGGAGCCGTATAATCCGGGTCCAGCTCAATGGCTTCTCTGGCCAATTCTCTGGCTCGCATGCTACCCTGTTTATTCATGCGAAAGAAATGCTCACGTGCTTGCAACTCCTTTAGATAAGCCTCGAGGTTGTCTGTGGCGTTGCCAGAGATACGGGCTTGTTCCCCTTCGGTCAGCTTAACCTGAAGGGCGGTTATAATCCTCATTGTGATCTCGTCTTGCACTTCAAA
>JAWOGN010000219.1:0-3315 GCA_046496815.1 Desulfatiglandaceae bacterium | reverse complement strand
TTGAGTCGGTTATAAAACACCGCCAGGACCCTGTATAGGATGATGGCTGTGACGGTCCCCGCAATGGGAGTTCCAATCCAGCAGACGACGATTTTTTCGAGGCCTTCAAAATTGAATTGCCGGTTGAGAAGGCCGATGCCGATGAGCGCTCCCACAACCGCTTGTGAGGTTGAGACCGGAAGGCCCAGAAGTGTCATGAGGGTCACGGTGACGGCGGCCGCCACAGAAGAAACGACGGCGGATTCCAAGTCCAGCCGGGTCAGTGCGCTCACCGTTTCAATGCCGGTTTCGCCCTCGAGGATCGCACCAATGAGCACGAAGAGGCTGGCAAGAATTGCCGCCGACCAGAATTTCAGCATTTTGGACGCCACTGCCGAACCGAAAACGTTCGAGGCGTCGTTGGCTCCAAGGGACCATCCCAAAAATATGCCTCCCAGTAAGGAAAACATTACACGGTTCTCTTCATTTTGATTATGCTGACGCGCCTTGAAACATGCTCGGCCTGATTAGAAATCTCACCCATGTAAACCACCAGCTCCTTGAGCATGATTTTTTTGTAAGGATCCAGATCTGAATTAAACAGATTGGTGATGATACGCCGTTCAATGTGGTCGCAGTGACTTTCATTGTGATCGATTGAGGCCACCAGTGCCCTGACTCCCGGAGACCCCTGGAAGAGACGTTCGATTTGCTGAAGCATCAGTTCGCACGTGGCAAGGGAAACTTCAATAAGCTCTTTGATTTCAGACACCATAAACTCGGGAATAACCAACTTCTGGGTTTTGATCATGTAAAGAAGCAGTTGAAACAGGCCGGGGATCTTGTCAAGGGCCTCCAAGAGTCCCATGATGTCCCCGCGTGATTCGGGTATGAGGGCCTTTGCGTACATCAACGTTTTGATCTCCTCACGAATGTCGTCACCCCTGGATTCGAATTTATGCGTCTGCTCCGCAAGAAAATCAACAACGTCGCAGTTGCTGGCGGCGAGACAGGTATTCAGGCCATCCTCAAAACGCTTTTGTGTTTCGCGAAAATTATCCAAATACTTGTAAATTAATGATTCTACAAGCCGCTGTTTTTTGAAGAAAAATTTCAGCATCTCATCCTCCGTCGGCAAAGGCCGTCATCCGGATTTCTTGCCATTTTTCATGATATCTGTTCTCATTAGAATAGGGCAAAAACTCATTCAGCGTATCACTTTAGCGCTTTGAAAATCCCCAATATTGGAAAAGAGATCCCAACGGCCCCCAACCCACAATTTCAAAGCGCTAAATTCATACCATTCAGCAACGGCCTCCAACGTACCATCTCAACGCTCAGAATTCATAGGCCTTTTTATGGGTTGTTTCGTCTGAAGCGGTGACCCATGGACGCTTTTGCATCGATTACCAAAGAGAAAAGGGACGGCACCAGAAACAGGGTGAAGATCGTGGAAATGATCAGACCGCCGGTGATAACACTGCCGATTCCCCGGTAAAGTTCGGAACCGGCGCCCGGGAAAAGTACCAGCGGAAGCATGCCCATCACGGATGTCATGGCACTCATAAAGATGGGTCGGATGGGCGTTCGAACGGATTCTCTGATTGCTTCGCGAGGGGGCATTTCACCCTCCCGCATGAAATTGAGGGACTGGTGCACGATAAGAATCGCGTTGTTGACGACGACCCCGATCAGAATCACAAAACCCAGCATCGTCAATACATCCAGCGGTTGAAAACCGATGAAAAGATTCACCAGAAAAAGACCCAGGAAACCGCCGGCAGCGGCCAGAGGGACACTGAACAAAATGACAAACGGGTACAAAAAGCTGCCGAAAAGGGACGCCATAAGCAAGAAAGTGATGATCAGGGCCAAAAGGAAATCCCCTTGAAGCACCTTGCGGGTTCGCGTCAGGTCGTCGGCTGTACCGGAAAGATTGACCCTGTAAGGCCGTTTCAGTTCCCCTGATTCAGCGAGCGGTTCAATCACCTGGGTTCTGATGATGTCCATTGCACTTTCAAGCGGCATTTTTTGAGGCGGAAGAACCTGGATCGTGATTGATCTCAACGTCTCAAGATGGTTGATCTGGGAAGGTCCTGCAATCAACTTGATGTCGGCGACGGAAGCCAAGGTCACCCCCCTACCCATTGCAGTGCTCAGTTGAAGATTCTGAAAATCTTCTATCCGTTTGATGGTTTCCCCATGGCCCATCAGGGTAAGATCAATCTTGTTTCCGAAACGCCGCACCTCTCCCACTTTAATCCCATCCAAAAGCGCATCCACGCGAACGCCGATTTCCTGAGCCGTAAGGCCCACTCTCGCCGCTTTGTCTCGATCCGGAATAATTCGAATTTCCGGATTCCCAAGGTCCAGACTGGGAATCGGTCTTAATTGAGCATCGGGAATGACGGTTGTGATCTGTCCGAAAATGCGCTGTCCCAGCGATACCAGTTTTGACAGGTCCGGGCCGCTTAAGTCCACATCAATGGACCGGCCAGCTCCCGCGGATCGAGCAAACAGACTGCTTTGCTGTACAATCGGAATCATTCCCGGGATTTGTCGGAGAACCCGCTGAAGGACGGGAACTACCTCTTTTGCGCGAAGCGGGTCCTTGGCGACCGCTCCCATGAAGACTCGCTGCCCAAACGCCACAAAGAAGAAATTGGAAAGCGGAGGGCCTTCGAATGCATCTTCAGCATTTGCCTCCCAGTATTTTTGCAGTTCTCCTTCAACAAACCTACCGACGGATTCGAACTCATCCGTACTGTAACCGGGCGGTGGAATCATAATGCCGAAAATCAGGTTACGGTTTCCCTCGGGAAGGTATTCTGTTTTGGGCGCCAATGACCAGGCCATGCCGAGCGCTAAACAGGTTAAGACAAGTACAACGACCAACCGGCGGGAAACTCGGCCGCACAACCAGTATACGAAAGACGCGACGCTGTTGGTAAGTCCCCCGGTTGTATACCCGGGTGTCGAAAGATTTTCGGTCCTTTTTTTGCCTTTTTTTGGATTGCTTTTGGCTGTATCGACCCTGGCAATGATGCGGCTTGCGAGGGTGGGAATTACGGTCATGGAAACGATTAAGCTTAGGAGCACTGCGCAACTGATGGCAATCGCTATGTCCCTGAAGAGCTGTCCCGCCTCCTCTTCGACAAATATCACAGGGAGAAACACCGCGATGGTGGTCAGTGTGCTGGCAAGAACCGCCCCCCATACTTCCTTGGCGCCTGTTAAAGCCGCACCGAGCTTGCTTTCTCCCATTTGCCGGTGTCGGTAAATATTTTCAAGCACGACAATGGAGTTGTCCACAACCATCCCCGCAGCAAAGGCACA
>JAWOGN010000179.1:0-3113 GCA_046496815.1 Desulfatiglandaceae bacterium | reverse complement strand
TTTTGAACACATGGGTGTTTTTAGCGGATGATTCGATGCGGTCATCCGTCTCAGTGGCAAAAAGCGGGGCCGTGATGAACACCATAGAGGCCACAGCGGCCAAAACTGCCAAACGGTACATTGATTTTTTCATTTTACTTTTCTCCTGTCTTTGAGTTATTTTAAAATATAACTGGGCCTGCTATCCGTTCCATTTCTTATCTCCTTATTCTTGCCAATGCGTATTTCTTAAAATGACTATGGGCATGTATTTAAAGTTTCATTTTTCCCTCCTCGTATAAAAATTCATAAATTGTTTTGAAATTTTCAGTCGTCAAGCCGGGAATATCCTCCTCGAAAGAAACTGAAAAAAGAAGATTGCAGCATGCGTGCCAGATGTTGTCAGGAGGGCTGAAAGAAGCCGTTTAAAATCAGGATAAAAGACGGAGATGCTGGTCGCAGAAACCTCCTGGGAGATATCTTTTTAAATGGAAACCGCCACTGTTTGTAAATTATCAATGCCTTTTTCAATCTTTAGCAGCATAAACCACAAGAGGTGAAAGGGTCCAATGTGGCCAATGCATCATATTTGACCGAACAGCCTTGGTGGCTGAATCCGAGAAGCGTTGCCATTTTTACTTCAGCGATCCGTCAAAAGCCTCCTTGGTAAAACAACGCCCCATACCTTTTGGAATCCCATCTTTCAGCGGGTAAAATAGGCATTCAGCACATACTCCTGCACCATCCTCTGGGTGTTGAAAAAAGACCCGTTAATGGCAATGGAACAAGCCATTATGTCCATGAAGCTGCGCCGATCGTGATAGAAAAGGGGAACAATCGCATGCTCCAGCTTGTCGTATAACGACGGGGCATCCAGGGAATGGTCCCGATTCTCCCCCTTTCCCCGGGTTGCGGCACCGATGGACCACCCGGTCAGCCCCTCGATGTGCCCTTCGATCCACCAGCCGTCCAGCACGCTCAAATTGGGCACACCGTTCAAGGCCGCCTTCATCCCGCTGGTTCCCGAAGCCTCCATGGGCGGTTCTGGCGTGTTGAGCCATATATCAACCCCGGATGTGATCATGGCCCCCAGGGTCATATTGTAGTTTTCCAGATACACCACTTTGATGTCATGTTGCAGTTTCTGTCCGGCCTTAAAAATCCGTTTGATGAGTTCCTTTCCCTTATAGTCCCGGGGGTGGGCTTTGCCGCCATAGATTATCTGGATCTTGCCCACTTGACTGGATATCCGTTTGATCCTTTCTATATCCTGGAAAAGGAGGTCACCCCGCTTGTAGGTTGAAGCACGTCGGGCAAAGCCGATGGTTAAAATATTTTCATCCATGGCTGCACCCGTTTCCCGGTTGACGAAATCCATCAGAAGCTTTTTGCACTGCATGTGAGCGTCCCACAACTCTTCTCTGGGAATACTCAAGGCATAGCGGAGGCTGAAGTTGTCCTGCCGCCAGAAAGGAATGTAATCATCGAAAAGATCTCGGAACGGCTTGGAAACCCATGTCGAAGCATGTACCCCGTTGGTGATGGCATCAATGACATAGCCGGCGAACATCAGTCTTGACACCTCACCGTGCTTTTGGGCCACACCGTTGATATAGCGGCTCAGCCTCAAGGCCAGATAGGTCATGTTCAGGGTGGTTCCTTCGTACAGAACCCCCTCCAGTCCAAAAAAATCATTCCGGTCTCCGATCACCTTTTGCGCAAGCGCCAGGGGAAACCTGTCATGTCCTGCCGGAACAGGGGTATGCGTGGTAAAAACGCATTGGTTTCTCACGGATTCCACGTCTTGCTGAAGGATCGATTCCCTTCCGTCCCCCCTGGCGGACTCATCCAGAAGTTCAAGGGTCAGAAGGGCCGCATGCCCTTCGTTGAGATGAAACGGGCTGATGTGGTTATAGCCTAAAGCGCGAAGCATTCTGACGCCGCCGATCCCCAGGATCACCTCCTGGGAAATTCGGTAATGATCATCCCCGCCGTAAAGGGTTTGGGTCAGACCCCGGTCCCACTCGGAGTTTTCGGGAAGATCGGTGTCCAGAAAGTAAATCGGAACCTTATACCCGCCGATTCCCTTGACATCATACCGCCAGGCCCGCAGATGAACGATCCTTCCTTCCACCAGGACCCGGGTTCGCTGGGGCGCCTCTTCGAGCAATGCCTCAACCGCCCAGGAGGCAATCTCCTCTTGCTGCCATCCGTCGGCTTCCAGCCGCTGCCGGAAATACCCTTTGCGATAGAGAAGCGTGACCGCCACCATCGGCACCTCGAGGTCCGCTGCCGAACGGATCGTATCTCCGGCCAGAACCCCCAGACCACCGCTGTAGGTGTGTATGCTTTCGTCAATCCCGATCTCCATGGAAAAATAGGCCACAGAGCGCCGTTCTTTGCTATCTTGCATCATATCCTTCTCCAGTCGCCCCAGGGCATTACCGTTTTTCTGCGGACAAAACAGGGCGTTTTGTCTTCGCACCCCTTGTTCATACTTTAAAAATTTTCATCAACAAGGTTTCCGGCATGACGTCATGCAATTCATCCTCTATCAAAATCATTTTCTCGTCTTTTTCAACCATCCCGACCTTGATCAGAAACCGCATCGCCATATCGGAAAAGGCACCTGTTTCATCTTCGAGACAGACAGGATAAACCCCGTAAGACAGGGCCGGAAAGTTGTTTGTTTTACCTTCACCGCCAAAGGAAAGTATCCAGCAGTCCGGCTTGAATCTTGAAATAAAACACCCGGCCCCCTTGCTTTGCGTATGGGCCAGAATATAGCGTACATGTAATGCGTTGGCGCATTCAACGGTATTCAGGGAAAAGGCGTCCTCGACACGGACATTGTCGGAACCCGCCCCCGTCCTGAAATATGCGGGCAAATCGGCCAGGGTCTGGACAGCCTTACGTTCCCGCTCGGCGGATGTGGCTATTTTAGCTATCATTTCAACCGTCTCCACAGGATATTTTCCGATGGCCGTCTCTTCGGACAGCATCACCGCGTCTGTCCCGTCAAAAATCGCATTGGCCACATCAGATACCTCGGCACGGGTCGGCCGGATATTCTCTGTCATGGACAACAACATCTGCGTTGCTGTTATCACGGGCCGGCCTAAAAGATTGGCCTT
>JAWOGN010000038.1:0-5544 GCA_046496815.1 Desulfatiglandaceae bacterium | reverse complement strand
ATCAAGCTTATTCAAAAAGTCCCTGAACCAAGGCGGATTGAACAAGAGGATATAAATGAGAAATAACGCAGTCAATGGTAAAAAGAAGACGATGAGGTCCACCAATAATATGCCGATTGCCAAAAGGATTCGCTTTTTGATATCCATTTCATTCTCTTGAGCGTCGTTGGGTGTATTATGCCGAATGAAATTGTGTTGTCAAATTTGGAAAGCCTTTGGGATTGGATGAACCGTTTTTCGCTCCCTTTCCCGCTTGCTACGGGAACAATCATTGATATAAATTTTATTATAATATTATAAATGGATAAAATTTTACTAAAATAATACTAATATATATACTTTTTTTTCTTGACAATGTTGTTCATTTATTGAACACTGCGCCAAACGGGAATGTTGAACTTTTGAACGTTTCGTCCAGGTTCCCGTGTCGATAAAAGACGGTTTCCGGGGACAGGCTAACCGGGCTTGTCCGAATTTTAGCGGTTTGGTTTATCCTTCTCACGTAAATGGACAAAGAAGATATTCATATTCTCCGTTTAATGGGAGAAATTGAGCAGGATGGCAGCTACAGCCAACGGGAGCTGTCGCAACGTCTGAACCTTTCTTTAGGGCTTGTCAACGCTTTTCTCAAGCGTCTTGTCAACAAAGGCTATTTCAAGGCTAAGAACCTGCCGAGAAACCGCGTGAAGTACTTTTTGACTCCCAAAGGGCTGGCAAGAAAGAGTAGGCTCACCGTGGATTATCTTCGGTACTCGGTAAATTTTTATAGGGAGATCAAAGCGCTGCTGGTCAATAAGTTTGAAGAGCTGGAAGATAAGGAACAGCGTTCCATCTTGTTTTTTGGTGCCGGTGAGGTGGCGGAATTGGCCTATTTGTATTTGCAGCTAACCAATTTGCGGTTGGTGGGGATCGTAGATGAAAAGCAACACGGAAATGATTTTTTCGAGTTCAAGGTGGAGGAACTTCATCGACTCGATCAAGAAGATTGGAACACGGTCTTGCTGACGCGCCTTGAGGACACAGACAGGGATATGGCGCGTTTGATTGAAAGGGGGGTAAGTGCGGAGAGGATCGCGACGCTATGAACCAGAATTGTGCGAAATGGTATGCACTTCATACAAAAAGCCGGTTTGAACAAAAAGTGTACGATGGCCTTTGCGGCAAATCACTGGAGGCTTTCTTGCCGAAGATCCAAGTAATGAGCCGACGAAAGGACCGGCGCAAGAAGATATATGTTCCCATGCTGCCCGGCTATGTTTTTGTTCGCTCCGAACTCCAGGCCGATGAGCACTTGCATATTCTCAAGACCGTGGGTGTGGTTCGAATGATCAGCTTTAAGGGAAGACCGGCTCCAGCCGATGAGGGGGAGATCGCTTCGCTCATGATTCTCGACGGTACGGACCGGACGGTTCAAAATCGTGCTTTTATGAAAAAAGGCGATCGGGTCGTAATCACGGAGGGTCCGTTGAAGGGGCTGATGGGATTTTACATCCATCACAAAGGTGAAACCCACAAAGTGGTCGTGTCCATTGAGCTGTTGCACCGATCTTTGGAAGTGGAAATCGAGGACTGGTCCTTGGAGAAAATATCTTAACCAAGGTTGATAGTCTCGTAAAAAGTCGGAAACCACCTTTTTCCGTCATTCCGGTGCAGACCGGAATCCAGCCTTTTCAGTTACTTAAGGAGGGGCTGGACCTCCGTTCGAAGATCCCGCATTCATCGGGATTTTCAACGGGGTGACGACTTTTTACGAGACTATCAAGGTTGAGCGGTTCAGGGTTTTCCGATGAAATCGGGGTTCATGGGTTCAAAGTTTAAAACAGATTATCATTTCTTAAAATTTTTGATCAGGATCCGGAATACCTGACATCACCCAGTGGGTAAAACCGCTTTATTCCCACGATGAAGGCAGGATCCATTAGACATGAGCGTTTGGGCTTTTTCAACCCAGAACGTTGAACCCGGAACCGCTTAACTTAGGGATGAGATGGCTTTTCGGTGTCCTGTAACCGAAGGGGCGGAGCTGTAATTTGTCTCAAAACATGGAGCAGCGGGGAGTGCTTAGATGAAAATATTGATTACCGGCGGTGCCGGCTTTATCGGATCGCATTTGGCAGAGAAGCTTTTGGAACGGGGACACGAAGTGTTCATCATCGACAACCTATGGACGGGTAAACTTGCAAACATCGGGAAGATACAGAATCATAAAAAACTCCACCTGGTCGTCGACACGATCCTGAATGAGTCGGTCATGAACGAACTGATTTTTAAGGTGGACCATATTTATCATCTGGCGGCATCCGTAGGAGTGAAGAACATTATGGACCACCCCGTGGAAACGCTGGACATCAATGTAAAGGGAACGGAGACCGTCTTGAGGTTGGCCAATCGTTTCAAAAAAAAGATCCTGATCGCGTCAACTTCCGAAGTCTATGGAAAGCACGTCGAACATGCCGTCTCTGAAGATGACGACCGGGTGATGGGATCCGTCAAAAAAAGACGGTGGGCCTATGCCTGTTCTAAAACGTTGGACGAATTTCAGGCGCTTGCCTACTTCGATGAAAAAAAACTGCCGGTTGTCATTGGACGGCTGTTCAACACGGTGGGGCCCCGGCAAACAGGTCAATACGGGATGGTGCTTCCCAGTTTTGTGCAGAGTGCGCTGCTTGGAAAACCCATCAGTGTTTATGGGGATGGTACCCAGAGCCGAAGCTTTGCCCATGTCAACGACGTCGTGCAGGCGATTACAAAGTTGATGGATGAACCCGCCGCTGAGGGGGAGATTTTTAATGTCGGAAACGACACGGAAGTGACCATCAATGAACTGGCGCAGAAGATTCGGGAGATGACGGGGAGTGATTCGGAGATCGAGCATATTCCTTATGAGAAGGCCTACGGCCCCGGTTTTGAGGATATGAAACGGCGCTGTCCCAACATTCAGAAAGTGAGGACGTTGATCGGTTTCGAGCCGTCTTATGACCTCACGGCAATGATCCAGAGTGTCATCGATTATTTCAAGGAATAGGGGAGGGGATGTGGCAAAGGTACTTAAGATTGCCATGGCGGGAGCCGGGTACTGGGGCAAGAATTTGGTACGCAATTTTGATTCTTTAGGCGTTCTGGGGGTCATCTGTGACAGCCGGAAGGATACGTTGCAAGCATTTTCGGAAAAATACCCGAAGGTGAAGGTTACGGACTCATTTCAGTCTGTATTGAAAGATGATTCCGTGACGGGCGTTGCCATCGCCACGCCTGCGGAAACCCACTACCGGGTGGTGAAAGCGGCGCTTTTGGCCGACAAGCACGTGTTCGTTGAAAAACCGCTGGCCCTTCGTGAGGGGGAAGGAATTGAACTGAATGAGCTGGCAAAAGCGCGAAAAAGGGTGTTGATGGTGGGTCATCTCTTGCAGTATCACCCGGTCGTGGTCAAGCTCAAACAGTTGGTTTCCGAAGGGGAGTTGGGAAAGATTCAGTATATTTATTCCAACCGGCTCAACTTGGGGAAAATACGAAATGAAGAGAACATATTGTGGAGCTTTGCGCCTCACGATATCTCGGTGATCCTATCCCTGACGGATGAAATGCCCGAAAGGGTGTCCAGCGCCGGTGCCAATTATCTGCACCCGAAAGTAGCCGATGTGACGCTCAGCAGTCTTATTTTCCCCTCAGGGATCCGTGCCCACATTTTTGTGAGCTGGCTTCATCCCTATAAAGAACAGCGTCTCGTGGTTGTGGGAGACCGAAAAATGGCCCTCTTCAATGATGTGGAGCCCGAAGACAAACTGCTGCTTTTCCCCCACAGGATTGAGTGGAAAAATCACCTGCCCGTCCCGGACAAGAAGGAGGCTGAAACGGTCTCTGTGGACAATAGCGAGCCGCTCCGGGAGGAATGCCGGCATTTTATCGAATGTATTAAGGAAAAGATTCGGCCCATTACAGACGGCGAGGAGGCTTTGAGGGTTCTCAGGGTGCTTCAGGCGTGTCAGGAATCCTTGGAGCAGGAGGGGAAACCGATTTCGATCGAAAAGATTTCAGCACTTGTGCACGCACCGGATGTTCAAGTGCATGAAACGGCCGTTGTCGACCCCGATTGTGAGGTCGGATCGGGGACCAAGATCTGGCACTTCTCTCATGTGATCCGCGGGAGCAAGATTGGTGAGGCGTGCAATATCGGGCAGAACGTGGTGATCGGCCCGGATGTAACCATTGGGAACAAGGTGAAAATCCAGAATAATGTCTCCGTCTATCCGGGGGTAACTCTGGAAGATGGTGTGTTTTGCGGTCCTTCCATGGTGTTTACCAATGTCTATAACCCCAGGAGCCATATTCCGCGAAAAAGTGAAATCCGAAACACATTGGTGAAAGGCGGCGCAACCCTCGGCGCCAATTGCACCATTGTATGCGGCCACACGATCGGTCGGTTCGCATTCGTGGGTGCCGGTACCGTAGTCCTTGACGATGTGCCTGATTACGCCCTGGTGGTGGGGAATCCGGCTGTGGTGAAAGGATGGATGTGCCGGTGCGGCATCCGCCTCCATTTTGATGGGGCGCGAGCGACATGCGATGTCTGCGGCGCAAACTATGTAAAGAAGGGAAAGACGGTCAGGGAGGGCACGTGATATTTCAACAATCGAAAAAAGTAAAATCCAAACCGAAAGACTGGAAAGGAAGAATGCCACAATGGCCTCAAAAACAGCTCTTGATATAGACCCATCAAAATGGGATCAATACCAGCCTTTTGTCCCGGATGTAAAAGCGAAATCGTCTGCTTCTCCAGCCAAAGCGGCGTACAGTGTAGCAAAAAAAATTGCAGAAGAACTCGTTAAGCGGTTTGGTGCGAAAAAGGTTGTTCTTTTTGGGTCTTTGGCCCGTGGAGATTTTAACCGTTTGTCAGATATTGATCTTGCTGTGTGGGGAATTCCCGCTGCCAAATTTTTTAAAGCCGTATCATTTGCGTCTGGAATAAGCGATTTGTGGAGGGTTGATTTGGTGGATATCCAGGATTGCACAAGGGCTTTGAGGGAAATCATTCTTGAAGAGGGCACTGAACTATGAATAAATCAGCTTCTCTGTTGGCCGCAAGAATTCTTGCTGAACTCGAGGATATAGAAATTACCGTTGAACGAGCTTTGCAGGGCTGGGAGCGAGCAAAGACCAAAAATGATGAATACTATCTGGATGGAGTTGCTTTGAACTTACATGGTTTTTATTCTGGTCTTGAAAGGATTTTTGAAAGGATAGGCGGTGCTATAGACGGTTCAGTGCCATTTGGTGCCAATTGGCACCGTGAGTTACTCAACCAGATGAATATAGAGATTCCAGGCGTTCGTCCGGCAGTGATCTCAGAGGTATTGAGAGAGAATCTTGAAGGGTATCTAGGGTTTCGGCATGTCGTTCGGAATGTTTATGCGTATCACATGAACCCCGCCAAATTGGAGCCATTGGTTACGCAGATACAAACAGTTTTTGTAAAAGCCAGATCTGAAATAGCGGCTTTCTGCAAATTTTTGCAAAAATCCGAATGAACTTTATTGCATTTGGATC
>JAWOGN010000366.1:0-9302 GCA_046496815.1 Desulfatiglandaceae bacterium | reverse complement strand
GAAATTCCTTGCCGTTGGTAAACTTGTAGAGTCGCATCCAGGTAATACTCCGCTGTTTATCCGATTCGTCAGGCCGAACGGCTAAATTGTTCTCCGCCGCGCATGCAATCATACATGTCCCGCAACCGGTGCACTTATCCAGATCGATGACCATGCCGTATTTGTAAGCATCGTCTTGACTTTCTTCCATGAGTCTCCTCGCTTCTAAACCTTAATCAGTTGGACCGGTGTGTTCCACCATGCCGGATCACCGCTCAAGGGATCCTTTTTCGAATCCATGATATCCGTGGGATTGACTCCTTTTTCCTTGAAAAACTCATCATACGCCGTGTGTCCAAACCCCAAGGGCATATAGACCATGCCGGGCATTGCGCCTTCGAAAAAACTCACGCGCACGCGGACTTCTCCCGCAGTGGATTTGACGATTATCCGGTCCCCATTCTTCAGATCATATTTTTTTGCAGTCCTGGGATGAATCTCGACAAATGACTCATCTTTTTTTAGCTGATTGTCAAATATGGTTTTACTCAAGTAGGGCGGTGGCGGCACCCAGTTGCTGGCTAAATTGATCAGTTCATAGGGCATCATTAGAAGCGGGTAGTCCGTGCGGTCCACATGAGAGGTCGTCTTTTCGTAATGGGGCATGAAAACCATGTCGCCTCGGGCAGCGATTCCCAAATTCCCTAATGCGGATGCTTCAGACGCCTTTTGTGAATAGGCCTGAAGTGCCAGTTCGATTTGGGTGCTGAAAAATTCGAATTTACCCGTTGGTGTTTTGAAAAGTCGTTCCCGGTTCTTGTGGGCATGTGCCGGTTTGAACCAAAAACCCTCAGCCCTGATTTTGGTCCACATGTCTTCAAAAGACTGCGAATTCAAACTGAGTGTTTTGCCCGACTCTCGCAGTTTCCATGCGGGGACAGAAGTGTCGTAACTCACAAGACCGCCTTGCGTATTGTAAAGACCTTTTACCCGCTCCTTTATGACATTTTCATAATTCCCCCATGGAAAGGCCGTTGCCACAGATCCCCCAATTGCCTTTGACAAATGTATGATGACGTCACCGGTGGATTTCGTGGCGTAAATGGGATCGACCACGGGCTTAGAAAGGGCATAAAGCGGGTACTGGAGTGTCGTCGGCCAGATGATATCGTCCATTTTTTCAAGGTAAGTGTGATCCGGGAGAATGAGATCCGCCAAGCAGGAAGTTTCATCCCGATACGGCGAAAAGCTTACGATGAATGGGATTTTTTTTAAAGCCCGGCGAAAGGCACCTCCATCAGGCAGCGTGAATGCGGGATTCGACGAAAAGACGAGTAGCGTATCTACCGGTGATTGAGAACTGTTGACGACGGCGTCCGTAAAAATGTTCATCAGGCTTTGGCTGAAAGGATATCTCATGCTGCCGGCCTGATCGAGTCGTCCCTCTTCAAGTCCTCTTTTGGCGACGGCATCGAATTCAAAATCCGGCAGGGAACTGAGCGGGAGCGGGTCGCATATTAAGACGCCACCGGGTTTGTTGATGTTTCCTACGAGGGCGTTAAGACTTTGTACGGCCATGCATTCATACAGGCTGCTATTCAAATAGCCTTTCCCTTTTCCGCTGATGGCGATGGGGGACTTTGCGCCGACGAAGTCCTTGGCCAGTGAAACAACTGCCTTGGGACTTAGGCCGGTAATATCGGCAACCTGGGCTGGAGAATACGCGTTGAGAAGCATTGTTTTAAAACCGATGTGGTTGGTGCCGTCTGAGGAAGACCAGTCGTCGAATCCGAAAGCGTAGGCATTTACAAACTCGGCATCGTGGAGTTCATCCTTAACGATCACATGCGCCATTCCCAGCGCGAGCGCAGCCTCAGTGCCGGGCCTTGGCGCGAGCCATTGGTCCGCTTTGGAGGCCGTATTTGATGCTCGCGATTCGATCTGAACAATTCGGGTTTTTCTGTTGGACGGGTTTTCGTGCCACAGGCCCCAGGCATGGAGCATCCTGCCGGGCGCGCCCCACCCCTCAAGGAGGCCGGCGCCGAAGCTCAAGATATAGTCGGCGTTCTCAAGGTCGTAGGCCATAGGGCCTTCGGTCCCCTGCATGAGAAGATTGGTCATCCGGTAGGTATCTTCTGCGGAGGGGATTTTCATGTAGTTTGGGCTCCCAATTGCTGAAAGCAAACGTTGGATCATCACAGACATGGTTGATCCCTGTCGGTTCCCATCTACCGCCGCAAGCGCCGCGGGTGCACCCTTCTTTCGCAAAGCGATGATTCGAGTCGCCAGCATGTCGAGGGCCTCGTTCCAGGAAATATCGATAAATTCCGCCGCACCTCTGGGACCGACACGTTTCATCGGTCCCGGGAATCGGATGTCTTTGTTATACAGCAACTGAAGCCCACCCTCTCCCAGAGGACAAATGCCGCCTGGATTGACCGGATAATCGGTGCGCCCTTCAATTTTCACCGCTCTCCCATCAACCTTTCGAACCGCTATGCCGCATCCACCCGGACATAGGCGGCATACGGACTTCACATGTGAAAACTCACCCTTGGGGGGAACCGGTACCCAAGGCCAATTTTGGGTCCAAATCGCAATATCGTCCGTGAGTTTCCAAGGCAGAGGCGTCAAATTGATACCCGCCGCGCCCCCCGCAAGCAACGCGATAAAATGTCTTCGGTTTATTTCCATAATCAATTTCCTCTACTTATGACAGACAAAACAGGCATTGTTCTCCGGAGGCGCATTTTCCGCATGACATTCAGCGCAGTCGTCCATCTTCATGCGATCCCAGGTGTTTGTTTTGAATCCGGCAATGTTTCTCCCCCAAATGTCGATGCTGTATCCGGTCAAACGATTGGCTTTAAATATCGGAAGTTTTTCGCTATTTCCATGGTTGCCGTGGCAGATCTCACATTCCATTTCCGCCATTTTCACATGGGCGATGTGGGAGAAGTAGACATTGTCCGGTTGCCTATAGTAGGACAGCCAAGGAATTTCTTTCTTCGGGGCCACATAGTTCTCCAAGAACGTTTTCTCCTCCTCGGTTTCGCCTAGGGTATAGTCCGGATCGTCATGGCATTCCATACAGCTTTCCAACCTGGGAATGCCCGCGAATGTGCCGTCATCACGAAATCCATGGCAGTACAGACACCTCTCCGCTTCTGTTTCTCCTTCGATGCCGATATCGGGCATGATGTGAAGGGCGTGATTGAAATTCATTGGCTGAGGCTGTTCAGAATAAAGCAACAACGGAAAAATGATCCAACCGATGATCATAGAACCCAGAAAGCCGGCAGCAAAGAAGACCCAAACGCCGAAGGAAAATGGCGGCAAAAACGTTGAGTTTTTTTCAAACGCGATGAAGCGGTTCAGCAAAGCAATAAATCCACGTTTGGAACTCCTGCGAGATGAATGGGTCGAGTTTTTCATCTGTTTAAGCCTTTTGTGAGGAAAATTTAAGGTTGTCATACGCGGGGCCGGGAATTTATAAAATTTACCCAGATCACCCCCCCCGTTGTCAAGCGAAAAAACCGTTCAAACGCCGTGGTATAGCGAGGCTTGGGAGCGGCGAAGACTCCATCCCATCGGGGTTCAAAACCGCTTCATTCTTTTCCTGCGCCGTTTGGCTGCTTTCGCCTGTTTCTTCTTTTTCTGCACGCTCGGTTTATCGTAGAAACGTCTTTCTTTAATCTCGGAAAAGAAACCTTCTTTGGTTAATTTTCTTTTGAGATCTTTAATTGCCTTCTCGATTTGGTTGTCTTGCACAATGACTTTCATCTTTTTTACACCTCTGTATTCAAAATAAAAAAAGCACCTCAAATCGGTCATGAGATGCTTTCTTCGCCTCAAAACAAATAGCTTATTCGAGTAAGTGCTCACTCTAACAATGTCGCATTTGAATCCACCTCTTTAGCTATTTTGAAGTTTGGAAAGCTCTCATAATGTTTTATGGGGTGTGCCGGCCTCAAAAGACCACAAAGCCTCTTGGGAAGTAAAAACTGCGGATAGCTCCCGCTCAAGCGAAATCACCCCCTTTATTTTAAAGTAAAATTGGTTTCAGAGACTGGAGGTCACTTGGATCAAATTTCAGTAATGGAGTCTCTGCGTAACCCTAAAGAAGTTAACTACCTTGTTTCAATAGTATTTGTCAATATCTATTTTTCCCTGTTCCGCGTCTTTTCAGCTACGTTTTCGAAGGTGTAATTTTGCAACCGCTTCAATGTGATGTGTGTGGGGAAACATATCAACCGGTTGAATTTCGATCAGTTCATAGCGTTGGATCATGCGGGCGATATCCCTGGCCAGGGTGACAGGGTTGCATGAGATGTAGACGATTTTTTCGGGAGCCAGGTTTATGACGTGGGTCAGTACCTTTTTGTGCATTCCTGCCCGAGGGGGATCAATGATCAGGATATCCGGTCTGCGCCTTATGTTGACAATTTCCTCTCCAATATCACCACAAATGAAGCTGCAGTTATCTACCCCATTATCGATACAGTTTCTTCGGGCATCCAAAACCGCGCTTTCATTGATTTCAATGCCGAGAATATTATGTGCACGGTTTGACAGAAATATGGGAATCGTTCCGGTGCCGCAGTAAAGGTCTAGGATCGTATCAATGCCTGAGAGCTCACTATAATCGGCTACCGTATCGTAGAGTTTGTGGGCCGCCAGGGAATTGGTTTGAAAAAAGGAGTTTGCAGAGATTCGAAATGTAAATGGCCCAATTTTGTCCTGGAGGCATCCGTCGCCCGAAAGAACGATTTCACGTTCACCAACGGCGATGGACGCTTTTCGTCGGCTGACGTTGTTTACCACGGTTCTGATCCGTTCAGTCCGGGCCGATAAAATATCGGCCAAAGGTTTGACCACTTCCGGCGAAGCCTCGAAGGTAATCAGGTTCACCATCCATTCGTCAAACGCAACAGAATACCGAAGCGTCAGAAAACGCCAAAACCCCTCGTGGCTCTTTAGCCCATAGACGGGAATTCGACTTTCGCGGACATATTTCCTGACATCTTTGAGAATTTGATTCCCGCTTGGGTGCTGGAGCAGGCAGGTCTCGATATCGATGATTTTTTGATAGGTACCGGGGACGTGGAGTCCGAGGGCAAACCCGCGCTCTTTTTCCCGGTCATCCATTTGATGTGGAAGAAACCACCGTCGGTCCGAAAATGAGAATTCCATCTTATTGCGGTAAGCGAAGGTTTTCTCAGCGGGTAATACATCGTGCACCGACACCCGATCCAGGCCGCCTATGCGTGAGAGAGATTCCTTCACGTGTAACTTCTTGTATAACAGCTGTTTTTTGTAGTCCAAGTGCTGCCACTGGCAGCCGCCGCAATACCCGCTGTACGGACAAGGGGCCTGCACTCGATCCGGGGAGGGATCGATTACTTCCACGACGCTTGCTTCAGCGTAGTCTTTTTTTGTCTTGTAAATTCGAACTGTTAACCGGTCGCCGGGTATGCCCCCTTTTACAAATACCACATAGCCGTTTATTCTGCCGATACCCTGACCCCCAAAGGCCAAGCTATCTATATTGAGTTCGATTGTCTGACCTTTCTGTGGTTTCATCATAAAGACTCTATTAGCATGGCGCCGGAAATTTCGCCACCCTGATAACACAGTCTCATTTAACCCCCGCGTACACATCTCTGGTGAAGCGATAATAGGGAATTGCTTTTAAAAGGATTCCTCCTGCGGATAGGAAATATTTCTTGCCGTTACGATACCCCCGTCAACTGAGTGGACAAGCATCGTATCGGGGTTTTCACCGGAGTAACGACTTCTTACGAGACGATCAATTTTGATATGGAGTAAAGGAGAAAGGAATGGGGCTTCGGCGTGATATGCTATTCTCCGTAGAATTTTCCGATCACGGAATGGCCCCCGATTCGGGGACCGAATTTTATCTGGTCGCAGAAGCCCGCATCATTCGCAGGTTTGCTCTGAGTGATACGGATTGCATGATTGTAGGCACCCATAGCTTCCTCATGCATACCCTTTTTCATGTAGATAAAGCCCAGATTATTATAAAAATCCGCGTGAGAGAGGTTCCTCGTATTGGGCATCGCCAGGGCCTGTTTTACGTAGCGGAGGGCCTGCTCATAGTTATTTTCCTTGCAAAAGACCATTGCCAAATTGTTGTATGCATTTTCATTATTGGGGCTGAATTGAATCGCTTTCTGAAAGTCCCGTTTCGCTTCAATGAAGTTATTCTGCTCAAAAAGTGCGAGGCCCCGGTTATTATAAGCTTCGGCATAATCAGGCCGTAATGAAACGGCTTCCGTGAAAGCACTAATAGCCTCCTCCAGTTTGCTTTCCCTCAGGCAGTCGGTGCCGTGGTCATAATAGAGCTCCGCATTTTTTGCGGCAGCTATTTGCGGCCAAATCCCGATAACGGAAAGGAGAAGAAGTGTTCTTAGATGTTTTGCTACACAATTCATTTTCATCGGGCGACTCCCTATACTTCTTTTCAGATAGCAGTTCCGGGCTCGGCAACGCTTTATGGGCATAGCATTGCAAACGAAACGGTCTGTTTTTCTGTACAATGCCGTGAGCATTCAAGGGATAATATCGGCCGCTTTGAATGAAAACTTAAACTTCAGGTAGCTGTGATGTTCAGGTCTTTAAACCGAAATATTCTTGGCTTAAAAAAGCGCGAGGAATATCGCCTAATGCAGGTGGAAAGGGAACTTTTCTTCCACATTAAGTAGGCTGACGGAATTTGGGTAAGGCAACGCAATGGAGCGAAATCGAAAAAACTTTTGGTTGCCGCAAATGAAATGATAATGTTAATATTGCGACGGTTTCCGGGGAGTTGCGCAGATGATTTGCGAACTGCTGCGAGCTAACCGCGCTGAAGGATTTATCCTTATTTGTCGCCGGATCAGGCGCCGTGCACCATATCATGAACTCCAAATGCCCCATTCTAAAATGAAAACAGCGTATTGATCACATGGTGTGGGGTTTGTAAGTACCCCCGTAGGGATCGTCCGAAAGGAAGTTTTCGAGGATGTTGGTAAAGAAAAGAAAGCGCTCTCGACCCGTGAAACGGGTAAGAAAAGATGCTTACGGGTTGGATTTATGAATACGATTAAAGGCGGATTAGAGGCCGGGGTTAGAGATGTTCGGGGTTTTACCCTGATGGAAATTGTCATTGTGATGGCCATTCTGGCTGTTTTGGCGGCAGTTGCCATTCCCGGCTATTCTGTGTGGTTGCCTAATTATCGGTTAAAGGCGGCCGCTCGCGATGTGGTATCCAATTTTCAGCTGGCCAAAATGGGGGCCATAAAGGAAAATAAAGCTTGGGCCGTTGTTTTTAATCCGGGAGTCAGACCGGGTAAGTACTTCATATGTTCAGATGACGGTGGAGACGGCTGGGATGGCCCGCCGGCGATGGAAGGCAACGATGTCCTGGAAAAGGCGGTCGATCTGGACGCCTATGGAATTGGCGTAAAATTCGGCCATGGGAATGCGACGCAGCCGATCGGTGGTTCATTCGGAGCCAATGACATCACGTATAAAACGCCTGATAACGTCGCTGTTTTCGGTCCCAAGGGTACCGCAAATAATTTGGGTTACGTGTATCTTTCCAATGACAGGGGTACAACCTGCGCGGTCGGAACCCCTTCTATTTCCGGTGTGATTGTTTTGAGAAAATGGACCGGCAGTGCCTGGAATTAAACAAAGCGCAACACAAGCCACGAAGATGAGATGGAATAGAGGATTCACCGTCGTAGAACTTATGATTTCAATTGCCGTGGCAGGTGTGGTTATGGCCGGGATTTATTCCGTCAATCGTTCCCAGCAAAAATCCTACATCATTCAGGAACAGGTTGTCGGCATGCAGCAGAGTCTAAGAGGGGCCATGGACCTCATGGAGAGAGAAATCAGAATGGCGGGGTTTGATCCCTATAGGCATTCGGGGGCCGGGATACGGGAGCCCATTGAAAGCAATACCCTTCGTTTTTGTTTTGTGGCCGATGATGACGGTTATGACAATGACGGTGACGGCGATGTGGATGAAACTGGAGAACTGAAGACCATTCGATATGCATTGTATGATAGCGGTGCCGATGGCGATTACGACCTCGGTCGAAAAGTCGGCGCCGGGACCAATAAGGCGGTTGCCGAGAATATCGATGCACTCGACGTTGTCTTTCTTCGCGAAGACGGAACCCCGACCGCCAACGTTTCCGAAATGAGATCAATACAAATAACCCTTGTGGCCAGGTCTGGTAGAATCGATCCACACTATGTGGACACATCTGTTTACACAAACCAGCAGGGGTCTGCGATTCTAGGTCCGAAAAACGATAATTTCCGCCGCAAGCGCCTCACAGCGGAGGTATATTGCCGAAACCTCGCTTTTTGATTCAAGAGGCTTGTGTACATGACCCATCCCTTTGAAACCAAAATGAAAACAAAGGACAACGATTTGGGGTTCACGCTTCTCGAGGTGATCGTTGCGATTTCGGTTTTCACTGTCGGTCTCCTGGCCGTCGCTTCCATGCAGGTTTCCGCAATTCGAGGAAACACGGCTGCCGGCGGAGTCACAGAAGCCACTTCATGGTTGAGTGATCAGATGGAAAAAATGATGTTGCTGCCCTTTGATCATCCTCAGTTGGAAGATCGCGATGGTGACGGTACCGGAACGGGTTCTGCTGAAGACGCAATTTTTGGTTTGGAAGATGCCACGCCGGAAACGGCAGATCATTGGGTTAGTCGGGGAAGGTACTCGCTTTACTGGAATATTGCCCCGGGTGAGGCAACAAAAGATACGAAGACCGTCAAAGTGATTGTGACATGGACAGATCATGGTATCCGGAAATGCATTTCCATGAAGCACATCGTGCCGAACATCTAAACTTGCGACCAAAAAACATGAGAACACCCGGCCGGTATCGAATAAATGAAGCGGGATCGGTTTTGATCGTTTCTTTGCTCATTCTGGTGCTCCTCACGATCATTGGAATTGCGGCCATGAATACTTCCACCATAGAATTGAAAATTTCCGGAAATGAAAAGGCCTATAAACTGGCGCTTTACGCAGCCGAGGCGGCGAGGGGATACGCAGCGAAGCAATCGAAACTCTACGGCGCTGATCACACGACGGTAGGGGAAACTCTCAATTTTCCGGATGATGATAGCCCGTCGGCGACGGTTCAGTTAGGTCCCACACAGTCTTTCAATGGAAGCGTCGAGTATCTTGGCTCTTCGACCCCTCTCAGGGGGTCCGGCACGCAAGCCGGTACGTTTAAGATGCATAAGTATAAGATGACATGCAAAGGATATGGGCCTTCCAACGCCGA
>JAWOGN010000329.1:0-7565 GCA_046496815.1 Desulfatiglandaceae bacterium | reverse complement strand
ACTTTGACCGTGAACCCTTGCATTGACAAGAGCTCAAGTATTGAAAATGTGGTCGCCGAGCGGAAGCTTCGCTGCGAAAAGCCAAAATACGAACCGGGCGGCGGCGGGATCAATGTGTGCCGGGCCATCCACAAGCTCGGCGGCACATCGACCGCCCTCTATCTGGCAGGCGGACCGGCGGGTCGCATGCTGGACATGCTGCTGGAACACGAAAGCATCACATACGAGCGCCAAACGATCGAAGGCCTGACGCGTCAAAATCTCATCGTGTATGAAAGGGCCACTCAGCAGCAATACCGTTTTGGTATGCCGGGGCCCCATGTGCGTGAGGAAGAGTGGAAACAGTGCCTGAAACACATATCGGAAATGAATCCGACCCCAAAATATGTTGTTGCCAGCGGAAGCCTTCCACCCGGCCTCCCCGATGACTTTTATGGGAAAGTGGCTCAGCTGACAAGAGACATGAATGCCAGGCTCATTCTGGACACGACCGGAGCGCCGCTTCGTCTGGCGGTGGAGGAAGGCGTGTACATGATAAAACCCAATCTCCGGGAACTTAAGGCGCTGGCTGCAAAAGCGATTGACGAAGAATCCCATCAGGTGGCCTTGGCCCGGCAAATCATTCAAAAAGGGCAGAGCGAGACGGTCGTGGTTTCCCTGGGGGCGGCCGGCGCTCTGCTTGTGTGGAGGGATGGGTGTGAACGTCTTCGCGCCCCGACTGTCCCGATAAGCAGCAAGGTGGGAGCGGGAGACAGCATGGTCGGCGGAATGGTTCTCGCGCTTGACCGCGGCGACTCCCTGCTAAGTGCCGTCCGATTCGGTGTGGCCGCCGGCGCCGCCGCCGTTATGACGGGGGGCACCGAACTTTGCCGGAGAGATGACACTGAGCGGCTCTATGCGGGAATGACCTCCGATTGACCGTATTGACACATTTTTTTTGGAGAATCCCCTTGAACCGGTATGTGACGATGAAGACGTCTCAGCCGGCACAGTTTCATCATTGAGAAAGAAGGGAAATTATGGGACTTCACAATCTTGACAAGATATTCAAGCCGCAATCCGTAGCGGTGGTGGGTGCAAGCCGAAAGCAGGGCAGCATCGGTTTCGCCCTTATGGAGAATCTGACCGATGGCGGCTATAAAGGGCGGATCATCCCGGTCAATCCCAACTACTCGGAGATTATGGGTATCGAGACGCACAAATCGCTTTCCGAAGCCGATCAGCGTGTCGATCTTGCCGTCATCGCAACACCGATTTCCACTGTTCCCAAAATCATTGAGGAGTGCGTGGAGATGGGTGTTGGGGGCGCAATCGTCATTTCGGCGGGGGGGAGAGAAACCGGTCCGGAAGGCCGTGAATTGGAAGAGAAAATCGGAAAGGAGGCCGGAAAGGGCGGCCTCCGGATCATCGGGCCCAATTGCATGGGCATCATCCGGCCGGACCGGAACCTGAACGCCAGCTTTGCCGCCCATATGCCCCCTCAAGGCAAGCTCGCATTTATTTCCCAAAGCGGGGCCATTTGCTCTGCCATGCTTGATCTTTCTTTGAAAGAAAACATGGGCTTCAGGCATTTCGTGAGCATCGGCGCCATGCTGGATGTGGATTTTGGTGATTTGATCGACTATCTGGGAACGGACTCCGAAGTCAAAAGCATTCTTCTCTACATTGAAAGTCTGACGCGGTTTCGCAAATTCATGAGTGCGGCGCGCGCCGTTTCTCGGGTGAAGCCCATCGTGATCTTGAAATCGGGGAAGGGGAAGGCGGGGGCCCGGGCGGCAGCCTCCCACACCGGCGCGATGGCCGGAGAAGACAGCGTGTATGAAGCCGCGTTCAAACGCGCGGGCGTCTCACGTGTCAACACGTTGCAGGATTTCTTTGATTGTGCAGAGTTGCTGGCCAAGCAGCCCCTCCCCCCGGGCCGCAGGTTGGCAATCATTACAAACGCCGGAGGCCCGGGCGTGATGGCGGCAGACGCTATAGAAGAATATGGATTGGAGCTTAGCCCCCTCAGCCGACAAACCATGGATCGGCTCAATGACATCCTTCCGCCGCACTGGAGTCACGGCAACCCCATCGATATCCTCGGAGACGCGACGCCCGAGCGCTATGAAAAGGTGGCGGATTGCTGCTTCAAGGCGAAGGACATCGACGGCATGCTTATCATCGTCAATCCCCAGGCCATGACGGATCCTACCGATGTGGCCCGGGCGCTGAGCAAAGGCCTCAAGGATAGACCTTACCCGGTATTTACCGCGCTGATGGGCGGTGTGGACGTTGAACCGGGGCGGGACGTGCTGAACAAGCAAGGCATCCCGACCTACGACACTCCGGAGCGTGCCCTCCGATCTTTCATGTTCCTCAACAACCATGCCCAGAACCTGAAACTGCTTCAGGAAATCCCTTCAAGACTTCCTCACGATGTGCGACTCGACAAAGGTCAAGCCGAATATGTGATCGAAAAAGCCCTGGAAAGCGAAACCGGCTTCCTCACGGAAGTGGAGTCCAAACGCTTGCTCTCCTGTTACGGAATCCCCGTAAATCGAACGGAGGCAGTCGGCTCCCCCGACGAGGCGGTGCGTTTGGCCCCGAAAATCGGATACCCCCTGGTGATGAAGGTTCTCTCGCCGGACATTTCTCACAAGACGGAAGCCGGCGGTGTGATCTCGGATCTACGGAGCGAGCAAGATGTTCGCGAGGCATACGATAAAGTCATGAAGGGAACTCAAGCGTACCGGCCTGAGGCTGAAATTCTGGGTGTGACGCTTCAGTCCATGATCCATCATCCGGACATTGAGCTTCTGGTGGGGGCCACCAAGGACCCCAGCTTCGGACCCGTGATCCTTTTTGGTCTGGGAGGGATTTTTGCCGAGGTTCTCGGTGACAAGGAAATGGGCTTACCGCCGCTGAACCGTACATTGGCCCGAAGGCTTATGGAACCTACCAAGGCCTACAAACTGCTAAAAGGCTTTCGCAACATACCCGCGGCCGACATGACCCTGCTCGAGCAGTTGATCATCTGCCTTTCTCACCTCCTTGTGGATTTCCCACAGATTACGGAACTGGACATGAACCCGGTTATTGTGAAGGACGGCAAACCCTGCGCAGTCGACGCAAGAGTCTTGGTCAAAAAATCTGAAACGCTGTCGCCCCATCACCTCGTGATCAGCCCCTATCCCGAACAGTATGAATTTACAGAAGTGACCGCGGAGGGCTTGGAGATCCGTATTCGTCCCATCAAACCCGAAGATGCACCGATGCTCCTGGACCTCTTCGACAGTCTGTCTTTAAGGAGTCGGTACTACCGCTTTTTCAGTCCCATCCATTCCTTATCCCACGACCTGCTTGTCCAACTGACGCAGATCGACTACGACCGCCATATCGCTCTGGTAGCGCTCAGCACAGTGGACGGTGACGAAAGTATGCTGGGAGTGGCCCGAGTCATTGCCGGTGCAGACAGAAGCGCTGGGGAGTTCTCTGTTGCGGTGGGGGACCCATGGCAGGGAAAGGGAGTGGGCAGAAAACTGATGGAAAAGAGCCTTGAAGTGGGGAAAGCATACGGGATCCGGGCCGTCCACGGCTCCGTCCTTGCGGAGAATACGCAGATGCTGGGGTTGGCTCGTGAGTTGGGCTTCAGGGTGTCCGGAGGCGAAAGCGGTGGTGAGTACCACCTGAGCCTGGACCTGGGAGCATTTGAGGGGTAAAGTCGTTCGCTGAAGCCGGTTTGGAAATGCCGACACCGACGAGGGGCGGTCCGTAAACCGGCAGAAGAACAAGCAGGAGGGCCAACATCGTCCGGGCGGTTCGCCCAATCGAACAATTTTTTTATTCAGGACAAACATGGCAAAGGAATCAAAACCATACGTGGAAACACCATGGGCGCAGCCTTGGGAGGAAGTGCTCAGCGCTCTGGACGTCACTGCCGAACAGGGGCTGGCGGATGCGGAGGTCAAGAGACGTCGGAGCGATTTCGGTCTCAATCGGCTGAGGGCGGCCAAGCGGAAGTCGGCGTCGGTGATCCTGTGGGATCAGATGAAAAACCCCATTGTTGCGCTGCTGGCGTTGGCTGCTGCCCTCTCCTTTTCTTTCGGGCGATGGCTGGAGGGCATCTCCATTGCCATCGCAATTTTCATCAACGGCGCCATCGGTTTTTTTACGGAATTGAAGGCGACGCGATCCATGGAAGCGCTTCATCGCATGGGTCGAGTGCACGCGAAGGTTCTGCGGGGAGGAGATCTTTTTGAGATTCCCTCCGAGCATCTGGTTCCGGGCGACCTTGTTCCCCTGGAGGCTGGAGACATGATTCCCGCAGATCTTCGACTCATGGAGGCAGCCAGGCTTCAGACGGATGAGTCGTCACTCACCGGCGAATCCGTGGCGGTTGGCAAAGCAGTGTCTCAACTGAAGACGGATACCCCATTGGCTGAACGAAGGAACATGGCCTACAAGGGAACTGCCGTGACGATGGGATCCGGGCAGGGTGTGGTGGTGGCTACGGGAATGGAAACGGAGTTGGGGAAAGTTGCTTTCCTGGCCGAGGAAGCGGAAGAGGAGTTGACCCCCCTGGAGAAACGCCTCAATCGTCTGGCCTACCGCCTGGTCTGGATTACGCTGGCCATCGCCGGATTGATGGCCATCATCGGGCTGGCCGCTCGCCAGGAAGTGCTCCTTATTATCGAGACATCCATTGCGCTGGCCGTGGCAGCCATACCGGAGGGGTTGCCCATTGTTGCCACCATTGCCCTGGCGAGGGGAATGTGGCGGATGGCCCGGCGCAATGCCCTCATAAACCGACTCTCGGCCGTGGAGACCCTCGGCGCCACAAACATCATCTGCACCGATAAAACCGGTACGCTGACCGAGAATCGTATGACCCTCTCTCAAATCCTGCTCCCTTCCACCCATTCGAAAGAGATGGAGAAGGTAGAGACAACTGGAAAATCAGCTCCGGACAAC
This sequence comes from Desulfatiglandaceae bacterium, assembly GCA_046496815.1. GTDB lineage: Bacteria > Desulfobacterota > DSM-4660 > Desulfatiglandales > Desulfatiglandaceae > JAWOGN01. The sequence continues at coordinate 2,612 of JAWOGN010000329.1, read as the reverse complement.
CATTTCCTGTTGGAAGGCAAGGCAGTGGACCCGGCGGATCACCCTGTACTGCGAGAGGCATTGGAAGTGGGGGTGCTTTGCAACAATGCAGATTTGGGCAATGAGGCTTCCGAGAAAAAGGCCGGAGGCGTCGGTGATCCGCTGGAGATCGCCCTCCTGACGGCGGGACTCACGGCGGGATTGGTGCGTGAGGAACTTCTCCGATCCATGCCGGAGGAACGTGAAGAAGCCTTTGACCCCAGTGTGATGATGATGGCTACATTCCACAAACTCGACGGCCGGTATCTCGTTGCCGCCAAAGGCGCCCCCGAGGCCATCCTGGAAGCCTGCACCCGGATGAGAACGACGGACGGGAATACGGAGTTGGATGAGGCGCACCGTGGACGGTGGCTGGATGCCAATGGACGGATGGCGGAAGCGGGACTCCGTGTGCTGGCCGTTGCAACGAAGCGCGCAGCATCCATTGATGTGGAACCTTATCAGAACCTTGTCCTGTTGGGATTGGTGGGTCTCATGGACCCGCCGCGAAAAGATGTGGAGGGGGCCATACGGTCCTGTCGGGAGGCAGGCATCCGGATCATCATGGTCACGGGAGACCAACCCGTCACGGCCCGGCATATCGGCGCCGTTCTCAATCTCACCGACGGGGACGGGGCCGAGGTCATTCATGGCAAGGATTTGAAGCGTTTTGAAGAACTGTCAAAAGAGGATCGCAAAAAACTGCTGGAGGCTTCTATCTTTGCCAGGGTGAATCCGAAACAAAAACTGGACCTCATTACACTCCATCAAAAAAACGGCGCCGTCGTTGCCATGACGGGCGACGGGGTCAACGATGCCCCTGCGCTCAAGAAGGCGGACATCGGAGTCGCCATGGGTCGGCGGGGAACTCAAGTTGCGCGTGAGGCGGCAGACGTTGTTTTGAAAGACGACGCCTTCAAGACCATTGTGGTGGCGATACAGCAGGGGCGGGCCATCTTTGACAACATCCGGAAGTTTATTCTCTTTCTCCTTTCAGGGAACGTCGGCGAGATCATGATTGTTGCCTTTGCACTGTTGGCCGGTGCCCCGCTGCCGATCCTTCCATTGCAAATCCTGTACTTGAACATGATCGGTGATGTCTTTCCCGCCCTCGCATTGGGGGTGGGTAAAGGCGATCCTTCAAAAATGCAACGACCGCCTCGAGACTCGAAGGAGCCCATTCTTACCCGCGGCCATTGGATTGCCATCGGCGGTTACGGCCTCTTGATTGCGCTCCCCGTGCTGGCGGCTTTTGCCATTGCCCTCAACTCGCTGGAGATGGAGACGGACCGGGCAGTGACGGTTTCTTTTCTCACCCTGGCTTTTGCCAGACTCTGGCACGTCTTCAACATGAGGGACGCGCAATCCCGGCTCGTCGACAATGATGTGACCCGCAATCCTTTTGTGTGGGGGGCGTTGGGGCTGTGTTCCGCATTGCTGCTTGCGGCGATTTACCTTCCGGGCATTTCCACGGCGCTCCGGATGGTGCCGCCGGGAACGGACGGATGGAGTCTCATCTTCGGAATGAGTCTGGTTCCCCTGTTAATCGGACAAGGCGTGAAGCAGTTCAGGGGCCGCCTGCTAAAGCATTGACTGTAAGGAGGTATCACGTTGTTTTTCAGTCCGCTCACATTCTTGTTTATGTTCATTTTTTTGTTTTCCCTGGTCTTTTTCTTTGTCTTTATCCAGATAAACGTCATCGCGCTGGTCTTTGCTCGGATCGGAATTCCCTCTCAGTATGTTTTCGGTGCCCTGTTTGCCGTCTTGTTTGGCAGCTTCATAAACATTCCGTTGAAAAAGATACCTCAGCATACGATGAGCCCTGAAAGACGTGTTAGCTTTTTCGGATTCAGATGGATCGTTCCCGTCGTGGAAAAGAGAGAAACCGTTCTCGCCGTGAACCTGGGGGGAGCCGTGATCCCGATCCTTTTGTGCGCTTACCTCCTTTTCAAGACCGGCCTGTGGGGAAGTGCGTTGCTTGCCACAGCTTTCATGACCTTTGTCGCCTACCGGTTGGCCAAGCCCGTGAGCGGCGTCGGTATCGCGCTCCCCCCGTTTCTCCCGCCCATTCTGGCAGCCGTTGCGTCGGTTGTCATCGCTTATGAATATGCGCCCGTCGTTGCTTACATTTCAGGAACAATGGGGACACTGATCGGCGCCGACCTCTTGAACCTGAACCGGATCGGCAAACTCGGGGCCCCGGTGGCCTCCATCGGCGGCGCCGGCACATTCGACGGCATTTTCCTCAACGGAATCATTGCCGTTTTGCTGGCGGTGCTGCTCGCTTGAGCGTGTCATTTCCAGCAAGAAACCCCTTCACGGGGCGGTAGGGTGACGAAAGTTACCCAACCGCTACGAGTTCCACATTGAAGATGAGCGTCTTGCCGGCCAGCGGGTGATTGGCGTCCACTGTGACGCGATCTTCATCTACGTGCACGACGCGTCCGCTCAGAACTGCACCGTCGGAGGTCCGAAGCTGGACTTCTTGTTCAACGGCCGGCCGAATCTCACCGGGGAACCTGCTCCGATCCATCTCCAAAACCAAACTTTGACGCCTCTGTCCATAGGCGCTTTCAGGAGGAACCTCGATCGTC
>JAWOGN010000364.1:0-8078 GCA_046496815.1 Desulfatiglandaceae bacterium | reverse complement strand
AGAAAAATACCGTTCATGAAATCATATCCCGGCCCCTGGGAGTTTATTCCGCAAATCGATGGACATTTAGGGCATCGGATGCAGGCCGCTTTTTATCATGTATTTAGAACCGGATATCGCCAAACCGTTCTGATCGGAACCGATATCGCCGATATTGGGGAGCGTGACATCCACGACGCATTTCAAGCGCTGAGTGTGAATCGGGCTGTTTTAGGGCCCGCATTGGACGGGGGCTTCTATTTAATTGGTTTATCTTCTATGGTTGACAACGTGTTCAATTTCAGTTCCTGGTCAACCCCTTCGGTATTTGAAAGAACCATGGATTGTTTTGAGTCTGATCACATCAAGGTGGCAACCGTTAACCAGCGGAAAGATATCGATAGAAATCGAGATCTGCAGTGGCTCAGGCACAATGCCGTGTTTCAAGATCAAATATCGATCATTGTCCCCTTTCTAAATGAAACAAGAAAAATCGCATTCCTGGTTGATACCCTTGAGGCCGGGCTTTGGCCCGGTGATGAGATCATTCTGGTCAAGGGCGGCCTGCCATCTGAGCGAAAGTCTCAAGGGCTGAGTGCCCACACCGCTCTTTTCTATGCACCCCGAGGGCGAGGCAATCAAATCAACCTCGGTGCGAAAATGGCCCGGAACAACCTATTCTGGTTTCTTCATGCAGACACCTCACCACCTCCCAATTTCGGGTACCACGTCAGAAAGCTCTCAAACGTCCCTGAAGTGGTGTTCGGCTGCTTCGAACTCAGATTCAGGCCTACCAATGTGTATCTGGATCTCATCTCCAGGTGGGCCAACCTTCGAACGAGGCATCTCAAACTCCCCTATGGCGACCAGGGGCTTTTTTGTAAGCGTCGAATTTTCGAAGAATCGGGGGGGTTCAAAAAGCAGTTTCTGATGGAAGATCTGGATTTCGTGAGAAATTGCGGAAAACTGGGAAAGCTCCTGGTTGTGCATCAGTCGATAGGTTCATCTTCTCAAAGGTACTTAACCAAAGGGCTGCTTCGGGCCTCCCTGCTCAATCACTTGATTGTGTTTCTATATTTTCTTGGCATGGATGACAAGAAGCTCTACAAGCTTTATTATAACGGAACGTAAACCACCACTCGTTTATTCATGGCCATGCCACCCGGCGACTTCTGCCCCATAAACCCGGTTCCAGGCAATACATCTTTGATTGCCGGATGCGAAACCGAACCGGAAAACGATTTCCCAACCTGCACCCCCGTGGCCGGCTTATTTTGAGGGTTCCGATTTCACCTTGACCTTGGTTTGCTCAACGGGATTCTTGGCGAGGTAAGCGTCCACTTCATCTTCCGTGATGTAGTCAGGTGGGAACTCAAATTCCCGGTACTTGCCGTTTTCATAAATGCACAGCTTTTTCAGCAATCGTGGGTTGTATTCGTCCATATTGTCAATTTAGGACGCGACAAGAGAGAGTCAAGTACCCTCAGGCATGCAAAATCCTTTTCCATTAGATACCAAACGTTATCTGGAAGGCAATTGCATTCCTTCCCCGCATCATTTCGCCGCGACCTTTGAGTCTTATTGACTGAATCCGCCATCCTGGAATTCCCGGCGCTTTCAGAGAGAGCGGATCCTGCTCAAGGTGTGTAAAGCACCACAATACAACGAGTCGCATCGTTGGAAATGCTTTTCAACTTATGGGGAACATCCGAATTGAAATGAATGGAATCGCCTGACTTCAAGTGGTGCATTTTGTTGTCAAGCGTGAGCCCAAGGTCACCCTCCATCACAAAGATAAATTCCTCTCCCTCATGCTTGTAGGCAACGGGCTTGTGGGTCTGTTTAGGCTCAATGGTAACCATGAATGCGCGCAGGCGATCGTTTTCAGCACCGGGGCTTAGCGTCTGGTAAGAGTAATTCTGCGTCCGCTTCACCAATGCCTGAGCTCGCATATTTCGGATCAATATTCTTTCTTCCTTTCGGAGGAAAGTGCCCGGATCAACTCCCAGAGCGGACGACAGTCTCAGAAGAAAGCTTACGGGAGGTGAAATCTCTCCAATCTCGACTTTTTCGATAAACTCTGGAGACTGCCCCGTAGCCTCCGCCAGAGCCTCCAGAGACCAGTTATGGGATTCGCGCAGCTTTCGGACCTGTGTTCCAAAGCCACTGTCAGCCGGATTTTTTTCTTTCTCCTGCAATACATCCGCCAGCTTGCGCATTGTCACCTGTTTGATCTTTGCTGTCAACAAAGGCAGTAGGCGCTTGGCATCCCCCACAATGCCGAGATCGGCAATCTGAAATATAGGCGCATTTTGATCCCGATTGACGGCTACAATCGTCTTCGCTTCTAAAATCCCTGCGGTATACTGCAAGGCTCCCGAGGTACCGACGGAAAAAAGAAGCTCGGGCCGAACAGCCTTTCCTGTTTGCCCTATCAACCGGTCCGCTTCGACCCAGTGCTGAAGTACGGGAGGACGGGTGGACCCCACTTCACCTCCGGTCGCAACCGCAAGATCCCTGACCAAACCGAAATCCTCCATCTTGCCGAGTCCGGCACCGCCCACGACCACCACCTTGGCATTTTCGAGTGGTTGCTTTTCAGCGAGCTCCGAGGAACTCGACAGCAGCGTCAGGCCTCCATGCGCCTGAATACCTTCCACCCGGATCCGTTCAATAACGCCGGGATCTCCTTGAACTTCAGCGGCTTGAAAAGCATAGGGTTGTAACGTCACAAACCCGGTTCTCGACCCATCGGTGAAACTGATATCCGCCAAGATTTCACCGCCCCATGAAGGGCATGTCGCGACGATACCGCGCCCTTCCTCTCTAAGGTCAATACAGTCCGCGATCAGACCTGCGTTGTTGATTCTTGCGGTCCGTGCCGCAAGCTCTCGTCCAAAGTCCGTCAGCGCAAACATGACAAGTCTTGGTGCATACTTCTGAACATTATCAGCGAGAATCACCGAATAGCTATCGGCCCTTGTTAATAGAAGGGTTTCACTTTCAAAAATATAGACAAAGTCCGCACCATGAGCAATGGACGCCTCTGCGGCCAAATCGATCGATAACCCTGCCCGCAACCCTGTGAAACCGTCCGGTTCAGCATCGGAGGTTGAACCCAGCAGCACCATTACCACTTTCTCCGAAAAGGAGCCCGCCACCTCCCGAGCCTTGGACATGATATTGAGGGAAGCCCCGAAGAGTCTTTTGTTTCTCAGATCGCCAAGCACCCAGATGTCTGCATGTCGCTTATGTTTCATCGTGTTTCGAGGTTTTCTTAAATAACATCTATTGAAATCGGACTAAATCAAGCCTGATTCCAGCAGTCGCTCGACCAATCGGTCGACTTGCGCTTCGGCCTCTCCCTCCAGGAACTCGCATTTCCTTGCTCTATCGGCTCGCGATAACGCGAGCACCCGGGTCCCAGACCCCGCTTCCCCGACACAACCCGGGGGCAACCCGAGTTCTCTTAAGCTCCATTTTTGAACCTGGCCTTGTTTGAAAACCAGGTCTATGCTCGCTAGCCCAAGATCCCGAGGAGGCGCTGAAACCGGGTTTATGGTGAGGACTCCCGGAAACCCGATCTCAAGTCTTTCCAGAAAGCCGTCAGCTTCACGCTGAACGATAAGTCCGTGATCCTTGCATTCCCAAGCGTGCACATTGGTGACTAACGGTAAGTCTAAGAGCACCGCCGTCTGCGGACCAACCTGACCGGTGTCGCTATCGGCGGACCGAGTTCCAAAAAACACCATATCTACCGGGGAGAGCTTTTTGACGGCAGCGGCGAGGGCACTGGAGGTGGCGAGCGTGTCCGAGCCGGCAAGTGCAGGATCACAAACAAGTACCGCATTGTCGACGCCCATCGCCATGGCCTCGTAAAGGGCAAAAGCACAGGAATGCGGCCCCATTGAAACCGCGGTGACACTCCCTCCCAACTCATCTCGAATGCGCAACGCCGTTTCCAGAGCCGGTCGATCGTAAGGGTTGAGCTCGCAGGAATCAGATGATCGAAGGATTTTTCCTGTCGGAGCATTTAAAATAACTGACTTGACACACACAATTAGGTGAATTTCCATTCTGTGTCCTCTTGGCGATATCTACTCACGCACACCCAGGCATTGCCGATAGCGTCGCCCGCTTAGCTCCCTATTACACCTCTGGCAATCACCATGCGGTGTATCTCCGAGGTCCCTTCGTAGATCCGGGTGACCCTTGCATCCCGAAAATATCGCTCAACCGCGTACGATTTGGAGTAGCCGTAGCCACCGTGAATTTGGACGGCCAAGTCAGTAACTGTCGTCGATGTCTCAGAAGCAAACAGTTTGGCCATTGCTGAGGCCTGTGAAAACGGTTTGCCTTGGTCGGATAATACAGCCGCTCGGTAAGTCATAAGTCGGGCCGCATCGACTTGAGTGGCCATATCTGCAATCATCATGCTGAGGGCCTGATGTTTTGCAATGGGGACCCCAAACTGATGGCGCTGTCTTGCGTATTTCACCGACGCTTCCAGGGCGGCTTGTGCGATGCCCACGGCCTGTGACGCGACTCCAATTCTACCTCTATCCAATGCCGCGAGTCCGATGCGTAACCCCATGCCTTCTTTCCCCAACAAATTTTCCACAGGAACGCGGCAGTCATATAACCGGATAGAAGTCACCGGGTTGGCTCGGACACCACAAAGGTCCTCGAGATCTCCAACCACGAATCCGGGGGCGCCTCGCTCGGTGACGAGCACGCTGATTCCCTTGCGGCCGGCACTTGGATCGCTGCGCGCGAAAATCAAACACACATCGGCAACGCCTCCGTTGGTGACGAAAACCTTGTTGGCATTGACCACATAATGGTCATTCTCGCGTATAGCCGTCGCCTCAATTCCCGATGCATCGGATCCGGCATTGGGCTCAGTCAGACAAAAGGCCCCGATCTTTTCACCTTTTGCGAGCGCTGGTATCCACTTATGTTTCTGCTTTTCCGAGCCGAAAGCCAGCAGGGGGTACACCGCCACACTGTTATGGACGCTGATGCAAAGGCCCAGAGCCGCACAAACTTTAGAGACCTCTTCGACCACAATGATATAACCCACGGTGTCCAATCCTGCACCACCCAGTTCATGGGGAACCTGGATTCCGAAGTACCCCAGCTTCCCCATTTTCTCAACCACATCCCAGGGAAAAGAAGCTTCCTGATCAATCTCATTGGCAATGGGCTTGAGCTCGCGCGCACAAAAGGTGTGAACCGAACGCCGCACGGTTCGATTCTTCTCTGAAAGGAAAATGTCCATACGGGTTGTGAACCTTGTTCCGCCTCTCGGGGAAATCGCCGAAGAACCTCCTCAATGGTTCTCCGTTCATGAACATCGATCCCGGGAGGCTTTCTCAATAAAAAAATCCGTTACCAGGAAAGCCTGATAACGGATTCCATAGGATAAATTTCACAAAAATCTTACATTATCAGACCCGCGAGCCTGGTTTTCATGACCGGATGCCGAGGCAACAGGGACCCGGTAATCCCCGTTGCCCGAATAATGATAATCTTCTTAGAGTAAAGCAGATTCATGTTTTCCAACATAATCCATCTAAAAAGAATCTAAACTAAGCCGTTCCACGTTCAAAGTTCAAGGTTCAAGGGTTATAACCGCTTGAACTCCTATTCACTATGGATAAAAATTTGAGATGCTCAACTTCACCCATTGGGTGTAAAGCAATTAATGCAAGCAAGACGGAATCCCTTAACAGCGAGATGCCTTAACATTTTTCAACCTTGAATCCCGATTTCATCGGGAAACCTTGAACCGCTCAACCTTGGAAAAACAAAGCATCAATGTTGAAAAAACTACATAAAATGCATGGGTTTGTCAAGCTCATTTTGCTTTTTCGCCCGGGTAGCGTCAAAAAGGTATGTATACCCGATCAAGTCAGTAGTCTGGCAAGACATCGGTGATCGAACTCAGTTCGCTTCGCTCACAATTGGAATAATGGAATAATGGAACGTTGGAATATTGGGCAAGAATGCGGATCGTTAACCACATCATTCCACCACGACGTATTGTGCGCTTTGAGAGGTTTTTCGGTATCAAAAAAGGACAACCGTTTGTTTGGGAGTGACATGATTGTCATGAGGGGGTAGTTATCCCCGGAACCCACAAGAACACTTGTGGTGAAATAGTGAATATCGACCCCAAAATCCTTGATCCGGACACAGAATTTATACGTTTTTGACCATTATTGCATTGTTCCAACATTCCATCATTCCATGTGGCCGGCATAAAAAATGCCATTAAAAACCTTTTGTTTCAATAAGTTGAACATTCTCCGAGACGTTACTTCCATGAACTCGCATTCCGAGAAGAATTGACTAAAATTTTATTTCTTGGCGATTGCGAGCCCTTATTCTTTTACCCCAATAATAGGTCTTCTTCCCAACCAAAATGAGCAATTTTGATTTCTTCCATTTTACTGGTTCCCAGCCCGTAGACTTTATCAGCGGCCTCCACACAGATAGGCGGCGGCGAAATGGGCCAGGGTTCGCCCCGCAAGGCATGTCGCTTTTCGGTGAGAATCTTTAAACACACCGCCTCGACCGCCACGGGATCCTTTCCGGCAATCAGTCCCTTATATGCCCACTTATATCGAGGATCCGACTGAGGCCCTCGATCGCAAAGGGGATAAACGGCATCGACCAGAACAAGCCTCGTTTTCCCTTTCACCTCCGGGAGAAGCCAGATCTCACCCAATTTGGCACTTCTCTCTTCATGGTAGCTCGAAGGACGGCCTGAATACATGATGTAGTTCTTGATAACGGTCCCGATTCCTGTTAACCAATGTCCCTTGAGCGCCGGCATGGAAATCAATGCCGTGCATTTTTCAGGTTTCCTCCGAGCTCCTTGCGCCATGATCACGTTCTTCTCCGGGATTCCGGCCGCTTTCATGAGACGCATCTTAACCACGTCAATCAATTCCGGATGGGTCGGGTTAAGGTGAGGCGTCGGCACAAGCCCGACAATATCATCCGGCTTTACGAGTTCAGCCCAGGCCGCTTGAATCTCAGCTTTTCCCGTAACCCGAAGCACCGTTTGGTCGACCATGGTCTGGAGAACGCTTGTGTCCACCTTGAATTCAGCGTCCATGACGTTTTTGTCTCGAACGACTGTCACCAAGCTTGAGCGAGGCGTCTTTTCGTTTCCTTTGGCCCAGGGTACCCCCAGCACCGAGACCGCAAGCGTAGCGCCCAGGGTTCCACGGATAAAATCCCTTCTGGTTAAACACATTTCATTAGGTTCCATGGTTATTTTCCTTCCTTACGGCATGGTATGAAAGTTGCTTTGTCATCATATGCGCGGATTCCTTATTCGGACATTCAAAAACAATGGCCAGACATGTTCCCTCCAGTGTGTAGCCTACCCACCCATCCTCTATTTTGAAAACATTCGTGTGGGTGTTGGCGGTGCTTGGATCAAACCCTTTTGGATAGTCATGAAGATATACATCGTGAAAATTGTCCAGGGCTTTTCGTGCTCGCTCCAAAGTTGCATACTTCACAAAAAGGACTTGAACGGGCTTGGAGGCACCGGCCTTCAGCATGTTCTCGTACGCCGCTGTGACGGCTTCGGTTGAATGGTCCAGATGAAGTATGTTTTTATGGCTCAGATAATACAACGAGTTCAATACCAGATGGGAACGAAAATACCCGATCCGATCCCTCTGCAATTTCCATTCTGAATTCATCGTTTCGGGAAGGATTCTCAGCAATTCGGGTTCGGCAGGCATCTTTCGATTTGCCGCAATCGTCCGGCCCAGCGAAAGGACGGTTTTTTTGGATTCCGCCGTTTCCCGGTAAGCCATCACGCGAGCATAAATGGTATCCGCCCAGATTCTAAGTAATCCCCCGCCGTACAGGGCTCGGACCGGCGGCGCGACGGTGAGAGCGGATTGAAGTGAGGATTTAGACTGGACCGTGACCGGCTCACCGCCCCAATCCAATGAGAGTAAACCAAACGCGTCATCGGAGGTGGTCATAAAATACACCTCCACCAGGATACTGTCTTGTTGATCCGCTGCGTACTCGTAGACTTCGAGGTGGTCAAACCCATAGGCCAAATA
>JAWOGN010000283.1:0-12807 GCA_046496815.1 Desulfatiglandaceae bacterium | reverse complement strand
GTGATCCTCGGGGTGCCAGTCTTGCGTGCCGAAAATCATATACCCCTTATCGCTTAAAGTCCGGGTAGCTTTTTCCACCTTGTCGGCAAAAGCCTTATCTGAGCCGCTGACAGCGAGAGATCCTTTCTTCCACTCCGTGAAATCGCCCTGCATGTCGACAACGATCACCCCCACGCCCGGCTGCGCCGCAGCCACGGTGACAACGGATGAAAAACAAAATGCCCCTGCGAACATTGCGATCATAACAAAACAAATTTCCTTCATGACGGCTCCTCCTTTATAAAAAAGTCCTGTGTGATACCACTACCTCTCATCCCAAACAATGCCTTCGCGTACTTCTTCTTTCTGATCATTCCAAAGCCATGTCTTTCCTGACAAAGCGGCGAAAAACGTTCAGGGTTTTTGTATAACATAAGGGCACATAAACGCAAATGATTTTCAGCATGGGTGCGTTGTTTCCAATTCGAGAGACCGCTTTTCGATCCTCCTGCCGCAACGCTTCGCGACGCATAACCGAACTCAAATTGAGATTCATTCACTGCGAATCTTTGATATCCGTATTTCAGTATTACCCCCTCGAATGGATCCTGCACGACAGCGAGGGCTCAAAAACAGGTGCTTCTAAGAGAGAGGGGCCACCGTGAAGATCACGGCACTCCATACCGAGTGGGAAATGATGACCGGGGCCAAATTTTCCAGACGCCGATACATAGCCCCCCAAAAGGCGCCTGCCACACCCGCCGCCCCGATGAGCACCAGGTTCAGCGAGCAAATATGAACACCGGCGTACACAGCCGTCGCCGCGACCCACCCCTGAAGCCCTCCCAAGCGTCGCATCAGTTGCCGCTGGAGGTAGCCGCGCCAATACAGCTCTTCGCTCGGTCCGGTTACAAAGAACAACAGCATCGCAATCACCCACGAGGGGGTGCCCTCCCCTTGGCTGTAAATTCCACCAATCTGGTTTTCAGCAAAAGAAAAAAGCCGGATCGAGATGATCTTCCCTGTGACGAAAATAACATAGAGGAGTGCGGCTGAAGCGAGGCCGAAAAATACGGCCTTTTTGTCGAAACGAAACCGCGTTTTCTCGTGTCGCTGGAGCCACAGCGACACTGCCGCAAGGCTCGCGGATGAAAAGGAAATTTTGATCCAGAAGGTGCTCCAATTCAAGGCAAAGGTAATGAACCAAAGCAGCGTCGCAAAGAGGACCGTGATCAACACTGGGGTCCAACGAAATTGAGTCTTTTTCAAAAGAAATCTCCAGGAAGATGCCGTTTACCGGGAATCTATGATTGCAGCAAACTCTCAAAGCTTCAACCCGCACCGTTGTTATCAATGGCGATGGCAAAATGGATTTAAGAAGCTTCTCAACAGCACGCGCTCTCTAAATCCCGGGTTTGGTATGAATTCAGCGTTTTGAAATCGTGCGTTGGAGGCCGTTGGGATTTCTTTGAGAAGACCGCCCATTCCTCCGCTACCGGGGGGTTCCGGAGCGCTAAATTGATACCGGATTTTCAGCTTGATGTCACGCGCCTTCTTTTACTATACTCACGCCATAACAACCTTTTTTTACTCGCTTTCTTCTGAACGCCGACCATGGAAAACACAGACTTCAAGAAAATGGTTGCCTACTGGGAAAACCTGGAGCGAATTCTGGACAACCTGACAGAGGGGATTATCGCCCATGACAAGAACAGGCGCATCCTGTTCTTTAATCGCTCCGCTGAAAACATAACCGGATTCAGCCGGGATGAAGCCGTCGACCGTGACTGCCATGAGGTATTCGGCGGGCCTTTTTGCGGCGGCAAGTGTTCATTTAACGAAACGCCTTCCGATTGGTCATGTGATAAAGAATACCCCCTCAACATCATCACAAAGGGAGGGGATCCCCGCAGGCTTGAAATGAAGATCACCGGCATGAAAGATGCGGCGGATCGATTTACAGGCGTTATTGCGTCGTTTCGAGATGTGACGGACCTTACGGGACTCCGGTTGCAGGTTGGTGAAATCAAGGAGTTTGCGGGCATCATCGGACGGGATCCGAAGATGCTTCAGATATACGGCCAGATCAGAGAACTTGCCACAAACGACTACCCGGTCCATATTGCGGGTGAGACCGGGACCGGAAAAGAGCTCGTGGCGAGCGCCATACATGATGAGAGTCGTCGTGGCGGCGGCCCCTTTGTCCCGATCAACTGCGCTGCTTTACCGGCAGGCATGCTGGAAAGTGAACTTTTCGGACATGTGAAAGGCGCTTTTACCGGTGCCATTCGGGATAAGAAAGGCCGGTTTGAATTAGCAGACGGAGGCACCATTTTTCTGGACGAGGTTGCGGATCTTCCAATAGATGTGCAGGCAAAACTCCTGCGGGTGCTTCAGAATGGGACCTTTGAGCGGGTGGGCGGGGAAGACACGGTTTCGGTAAATGTTCGCCTCATCAGCGCTACCAACAGAGACCTGAAACGCGAGGTGGCAATTAAGCGCTTTCGCGAAGATCTGTTTTACAGAGTCAATGTCTTCCCCATTCTCATGCCGCCACTGCGTGAACGAAAAAACGACATCCCTCTACTTTTGAACCATTTCCTTGAAAAAGTCTTGGAAGAAGTTCAAAAGACCGCTTCTTTTTCCAAAGAGGCGTTGAGCATCATGGTGGGGTATCCCTGGCCCGGTAATGTTCGGGAACTTCAAAGCGCCGTTCGGTTTGCCGTCGTCAAATCCAAAGGGGGTCACATCGGAGCTGACGATCTTCCGTTGGAGCTGCGAAATTGGAAAAACGATCATTGCTTACCCGGCCCTCCCCGAAAACTCAATGCCGAAAGTGTCCGCGCTGCGTTGACCAGGAGCGGCGGAAATAAGGCAAAAGCATCTCGACTGCTGGGTGTCGGTCGTGCCACACTTTACCGGTTTCTTTCTGATTTTCCGGGTGTCTCATGATACAGATGTGTTTCAATATATACATGAGACAATCCCGGCTACATCTGCAAACCGGAACTGCTCCGGGCGGCCGGTCATCATTCCCGTGTAAAGCCTTCTGACCCGCCGTTGATCCGCCGACGGCCTCGCAGAACTCTGAGACATAAGTGTCTCATCGTTGATAGGTTCTGATGGCTTCCCAAACTTCTCAATCACATTATATATGGCTTATAAATAATTGATATCGCTATATTTTAAAACTTTCTCATTTTCGAGTTTCCTGCCGGCACAGATGTTGAAGTATCCCTTTTATATTCAATTTTCCCGGGAATCGACAATTGATGAAAGCATGTGATGAGAGCCTGAATAAAACCTTGGAATTGACGCGAACGATGCTGATTCTGGCGGACGAGGGGGATGCCGTCCGTGAAGATGCAGGCTGTGGGGTGCTGTATGGCGTCCTGAGGGACGCTGCCTATAAGATCAAGCAGCTCGCGGAAAACGAGCGCGAAGCTCACATTCGAAAAGGGTGGCGGTGATGCAGGAAGGAGGGGGTGTGAATGGCGACATTTAAGTGTACGAAATGCGGTCACGAAAAAGACGGTCGGTGCAAACCTCAAAAATGTCCTGAGTGCGGTGAAAAAAAGACCTTCGAAAAAAAGCAAGATTGATGTCGATCGTGGGGGATGCCTTACGGCACATATGCGGGGTTTAAAGTGATCGCTTTTTTCTATGGAGTGTCTTGACACGAGGCGTACAAACCCACATTTTGTTGAAGCGTGGTGTTTTACCCAAAACCTGGTCCAAAACTTCGACCTAAACATAAGGTATTTTTTACAATGAAAGGAGATATTGAATGAGCAGGACAGAACAAAACCTTTTGGACGCATTTGCGGGAGAGTCTCAAGCCAACCGAAAATATCTTGCTTTTGCAAAGCAAGCAGACAAAGAGGGTCATTCTCAGGTTGCCAAGCTTTTCAGGGCCGCTGCCGAGGCGGAGACCGTTCACGCCCATGCACACCTTCGGGCACTCAACGGCATCCATACGACTTCGGAAAATCTGAAAGAGGCGATCGGGGGAGAAACCCATGAGTTTAAAGAGATGTATCCGGAAATGATCCAAGCAGCCAAAGCGGACGGCCAAAAGGCTGCGGAGAGATCCTTCACTTACGCCAATGCCGTTGAAGAAGTTCATGCGGGTCTCTATCAGAAGTCATTGGACAATTTGAACAACCCTGAGGACGTTGACTGCTATTACGTGTGCTCCGTCTGCGGTTACACATGTGAAAACGAACCACCGGATGTCTGTCCGGTTTGCAAGGCAAAATCGCAGGCCTTTTTCAGGGTAGACTGAAAGGGTCCAGACTGCCCTTCCCAGGCATTCAAGATTTCATGCAAAGGTGGATACAATCCCCATACGATCAGACGGAGGAGATTACAATGGCGAACCCAGAAGATATGTGGCAGTGTCAGACCGTAAATTGCGGGTATATTTACAACCCGGACAAGGGAGATAAGAAAGGGAAAATAGCAAAAGGGACGCATTTTGAGGACTTGCCGGATGACTGGAAATGCCCGATCTGCGGTGCCGGCAAAAAAATGTTCCGTCCCTTGGCAGGTCCCGGCTCGGTCGCTGCGGAAGGCAAGTAACGCAAGTCAACCAAATCGGGGCTTTGATCCCTGCCTTGACAGATCCGGCAATGATGACCCGCCGGGGAGCTTGAAGCTGCGTAAACGCAGCGTTTTAAACAAAATTTTCTTGACAGCGTGATGGTGTGAGTTAATTTTGGTAATGATTATCGCTAAGATTTAACACCGGATAACCGTTGAAATCAGAAAAACCATATCGGATGACGCAACAGCGGGAGGTGATTCTTAATGAGCTTAAAAATACGTGCTCCCATCTCACCGCTGATGAAATTTACGAAAAAGTTAGAAAAAAAATGCCGCATATCAGCATGGGAACGGTCTATCGCAACCTGGACATCCTGGCAACATGCGGGTTTATAAAAAAAATAGAGCCTGACAGACCCCAGATGTACTTTGATGGAAACACGGATGAGCATTACCATATTACCTGCGTGCGTTGCGGAAGAATTGAAGATGCGCCGTTCAAGCCGTCAGATGACTCATTCGAAAACCTCGAAAACGCCTTAGGCAACCTTACCAAGCACGGGATATTCAGTCATAAATTGGAATTCATAGGCCTATGCCCCCGGTGCATGGCGGAGGAAAATGATGCGGAAGATGAAACACCGGAGTGAGTTCAGCATGACTCCAATCGGTTTCAATAAAAATTGTCACGACTTCAACCTGAAATCGGTGAATTAATGCCCAAGTGAGGAAATCATGGAAGAGCGATCTGAAATTATCACAATGAAAGGAAATCCTTTGACGCTTGTTGGAAAGGCGCTCAAAGTGGGAGATGCGGCGCCTGACTTTGAGGTGTTGGACAACGATCTTGCACCGGTCAATTTTGATTCATTCAGGGGCAAAGTGTGCGTTGTTTCCTCGGTCCCATCTCTCGACACACCCGTCTGCGACATGGAGACCCGAAGATTTAACGAGGAAGCCGGCAATCTTGGGCCGGATATTCGGGTGCTCACCATCAGCATGGACCTCCCCTTTGCCCAAAAGCGCTGGTGCGGCGCGGCAGGGGTGGACAAAGTGGTCACGCTGTCGGATCATCGCGGCGCATCCTTCGGAATGGCCTACGGTGTGCTGATAAAGGAACTCCGCCTGCTGGCCCGGGCCGTCTTCGTGATAGACGGCACAGGCATCATTCGACACATAGAAATTGTCAAGGAGCTGACGGAGGAGCCTGACTATGAGGCGGTTTTGAAGGCAGCCAAAGCGGTTGCTTAAGGCGTAAAAGAGCGCGGGAGTCTTCTGTGCGTATAATGATTGCCGATTGTAAATCTTTAATTGCAGGGAGGAAAAAACATGACGGAAAAATTGGAAATCTATAAATGTGACGTGTGTGGCAACATCGTTGAGGTCTTACATGGAGCCGAGGGGGAGCTCGTATGCTGTGGCGAGCCCATGAAACTGTTTAAAGAAAACACGGTCGACGCCGCAAAGGAAAAACACGTCCCTGTCGTGGAAAAGACGGCGGAGGGCTTTAACGTAAAGGTGGGGAGTGTCGCTCACCCCATGGAAGAAAAGCATTACATCGAATGGGTCGAGGTAATTGTCGACGGAAAGGCATACCGCCAATTCTTAAACCCTGGAGAGGCTCCGGAAGCAACATTTGCGATAAGGGCGGATCAAGTTACCGCTCGCGAGTACTGTAACCTTCACGGTCTCTGGAAAGGATAGGCATCATGTTGAACAAAGAGATGGAAGACGCTTTGAATGGTCAAATTAATGCAGAAATGTACTCCGCATATCTTTACCTATCCATGTCGGCCTATTTTCAGTCAATCAGTTTGAGTGGATTTGCCAATTGGATGCGTGTGCAATACCAGGAGGAGATGGCGCACGCCATGAAGTTCTATGACTTCATCAATGAGCGGGGCGGACGGGCGACGCTGAAAGTGATCGATGCGCCTCCCACAAATTGGGCATCACCGCTTGCCGCTTTCGAGGCTGCGTATGCCCACGAGCAGAAGGTTACCGGACTGATCAATGACCTGGTTGAAAAGGCCCTCGAAAAGCGCGATCATGCGACGAGCATTTTTCTCCAGTGGTTTGTTTCCGAGCAGGTGGAGGAAGAAGATAACGCCAACAAGATTGTGGAGCACATTAAACTTGTGGCCGATGCAAGAGGTGGGATGTTCATGTTGGATCGGGAGCTGGGTCAGCGAACCTTTGCTCCGCCTACCCAGACATCGCAAGCTTAGGAGTGATGAAAGGAGTATTGGGAAAATGGCCGATTGGAAATGCACAAAGTGCGGATACCAGCTCACTGAAGACACCCCGCCCGAAACATGTCCGATGTGCAACGAAAAATGTGAGTTCGTGGATGTTTCTTGCTACATTCCGGATTGCGGACAAACAGGAAGTGACCCAAGACTTGTATGACGTGAGTCCCCTGACCTCACCCCGGTAAGAACCTTGGGGGTAAGGGCGGGCAAAATCGAATGCCGCAAGGAGACTGCTGATGGCAAAAGCGCTCGTGGTGTTTGCGACACGGACCGGTGAGACGAAAGATATTGCAGAATTAATCGCTGAGGGAATTCGCTTTTCGAGTGCTGAAGCGACGGTTTTGAACGTCATAAATGTCAAAAAAGCCGAAGATCTTGAAGGCTATGATGCCTACGTCTTCGGCTCTGCCACTTACCACGGCGACATGATGCAGGGCATGAAAACGTTTCTTTTCTTATGTGAAAAGGCCGGTTTGGAAGGTAAGGTCGGGGGAGCTTTTGGTGCCTTCGGTTGGAGCGGGGAGGCATCCGCCCGTATCTTTGACACCATGGTGAATATCTTTAAGATGGACATGGTCAGCGGACCGCTGTTATTGAAATCCGCCGGATTGGGAGGCGGAACTCGGATGGCTCAGGATTATGGGAGAAAGATCGGAGAAAAGATAACCGGATGAGCCAGCGCCACTCACCGGGATAGGCTGCCGGTTCAAAGAATTGATATTTGAATTAGATTGTGTATAATGAGTGCGTGTTGAATTCTGTGAGTGCCATCGTTTTTCTGGGAGCATTCGATCGGATGGTTTTCCAACGGCGACAAATCGGGCCTACATGGAATTGAGGGTGTTCAAATGAAAGTACGCGACATCATGAGTAGGGAAGTCATCCGCGTGGATATCCATACGCCCATCATGGCGGCATTGGATATCATGAAGGAAAACAAAATCAAGCGCCTGCCGGTGACGAAAAACGGCAAGTTCACAGGTCTGGTCACCAGAGCCATGATACGCGACGCATCGCCGTCAGCGGCAACAAGCCTGAGTATCTATGAATTGAATTACCTGATCTCAAAGATGACGGTTGCCGACATCATGGTCAAGGATCCCGTTACCGTGTCCCCGGATCTCCCCGTGGAGGAGGCAATCTGGCTTGGCAGGCAGCGCGGCATCGGTGCGTTCCCGGTCATGGAAAACAACGAACTGGTCGGTATTATTACCGCATCGGATATCACCGCCGTAGTGAGCAAAGCGCTGGGGTTGGACGACAAGGACAGCAAGCGCATCACGGTCGACTCATCGGGCAAACGCTTTGGGTATCTTAAACAGTTGATTGATGTTTTGGATGCCCACGGGGTTCCGCTTTTGAGCATCCTGAGCGTTCCAAAATCCAAGAATGGAGATTGGCACCTGATACTGAGAGTGAAGGCGAAAGATGCTGCGGCGACCGCTGAGGATCTCAAAGAAAAAGGCTTCAACGTGATTGAGGTCACTTGATGCTTTTCAGCAAACCTTTTACTTGGAAATCAGAAGGTTATCGCTTCCGATCTCAGCATGGGAGCACCGCTTCTAAACGTATCTTCGCAAAAAAATCTAAACCATAAACAGGAGGTTTGTCGTGACGACACCACAACATTGCCCCGGGTATGAGCAGTTGAAAAATCTGAAATCCTTTGAGTGTAAATGTCCCAATTGTGGAAAAGAGACTGAGATTTTCTCAGACGAATTTGACAGAGAACATACTTGCAAGGGGTGCGGCCAGAAGATCGACTTTACCAAATGCAGTATCGAAGGCATTGGAAAATCCGAGGGCGCACGTTGACACCGTTGCATGTCATCATCTGAGGCTCGTTTGAGTCCCGCACCCATCTTGTACCCCCGCGCGGACCGGGCTGAGGCGGGGCGTAAGGTGTGATCTCGGAATCACACCAAAGCATCTTTGCCGTGCGAGAATTCTATTGACGCCGTTCAGCGATGGATGGTCAAGAAAACGGTGTATCATGGAGACCGTATGAAACGCTTCAAATATGAGATTACCAAACATTCAAGTCAAGAATTTATGCAGCTGATCTACTTCTGCACGGACAGCGGTGTGTGTAAGTTCGACCAGATTCCGGACCATCATGTGAAAGTGTTGGGAGAAATTCTCAATGAGAGAGGCAGTGATGGCTGGGAGCTGGTGCACCTTGCGTTCGGTGAGGATGGATTGGTTGCCTTCTGGAAAAAAGAGGTTTTTTAAAAAAACATTATTAGGAATAGTTACTATTGCTTCTTGAAGGAGCAAAAACACCCACGAAGGAGGGAACTGAATGGAAAAAGAAACCAAGAAAGAACCGGAAATCAAACATCTCAACCTGAAAGACACAACAATTTGCGAAGCCACCGCCCAGATGCTCAGAAAGGCCGAAAGAGACGGCGTCGAGACCGCCTTTCATCGTGCCGTATCCATGAAAGCGTGTCCGATCGGCTCACAATCGGCTTGTTGCAAGCACTGTTCGATGGGTCCATGTCGTCTGAACGCCAAAGATCCTTACGGAAAAGTCGGGGTTTGTGGTGCGACCATCGATACCATTATGGCGCGGAATTTTGCAAGGATGGTTGCCAGCGGCGCTGCGGCGCACACGGATCACGGTATGAGCATGCTGGATGTGTTTCGGGAAGTGGTAAACGGAAATATCAAAGATTACGGCATCAAAGATCCCATCAAACTGGAAGAGGTCGCAAAGGAAGTCGGCATCGAAGTTGAAGGCCGGGAGATCGCAGAAATTGCCACGGATCTTTACAAGGAGCTGGAGCGAACGTATACGCAGGTCGAAGGTGAAATCCCCTTTGCCGCTCGCGTACCGGAGAAAACTTTGGAGACCTGGCGAAAGCATGGTGTCGTTCCGAGAGGCGCCATGAGGGAAATCATGGAATTGATGCACCGAACCCACATGGGCGTGGACCAGCACTATGAGAACATCACCAAACAATGCAGCCGCACCGCTCTAGGGGACGGGTGGGGCGGATCCATGGTCGCCACGGAGATTTCAGACATCTTGTTCGGTACCCCTACCCCCGTGAGGGTCGAAGTCGACATGGGGTGTCTCAAAGAGGATCAGGTCAACGTTATTATCCACGGGCATGAACCGAACTTGTTTGAATCCATGTTGGATTCCGTAAACGACCCGTCCCTGATAGAAGCGGCCAAAGAGGCGGGCGCCACGGGAATCAATCTCGTCGGCATGTGCTGCTCCGGCGCTGAAATGATGTCCCGCCATGGAATCCCCCACGCAGGGAATTTCATGTCCACGGAAGCCATACTGGTTACCGGTGCCGTGGACGCCATGGGTGTGGATGTTCAGTGCATCAAACAGGGTCTGGCGAAGGTCGCGGAGTGCTATGGGACCAAGCTGTTCACGACCAATCCGAGATGCCGCATCGAGGGTGCCGAACACATCGAATTCCATGAGCACACCCCGAGGGAGTGTACGGACGCCATCGTCGAGAACGCCATTGTCCGCTTCCAAAACCGTAAACTCCCCATAGAGATTCCGAATATCAGGACCATGGGCGTTCACGGTTTCTCGCACGAATACATCAACTATATGTTGGGCGGCACATTCAGGTCTTCCTACACCCCGCTGAATGACAACATCATCAACGGCAGGATTCGGGGTGTGGCCGGCGTGGTAGGTTGCACGAATCCGAGGGTCAAGCATGACTATGTTCATGTCGAAATGGTCAAAGAACTGATTCGGAATGATGTGTTGGTCGTGCAGACGGGCTGTTCCCAGATATCACTCGCCAAGGCGGGATTGTACACCCCTGAGGCGGCTCACCTGGCCGGGCCGGGTCTGAGAGAAGTCTGCGAAGCGGTGGGGATGCCCCCTGTGCTGGGTTTAGGCTCCTGTGTGGACAACAGCCGGATACTTATCGCATGTTCCGAGATGGCACGAACGGGTGGCCTCGGCGAAAGCATTGCGGACCTTCCGGTCGCGGGCGCGGCACCGGAGTGGATGAGCGAAAAAGCCATTTCCATCGGGCATTACTTTGTTGCGTCCGGTGTTTACACCGTATTCGGTGTGACCTTCCCGATCATTGAAGGCACCAAATTTCACAAACTCCTGTTTGAAGGCCTGGAGGAAATGGGTTTCGGCAAATGGGGATTCGCTGCAGATCCTTACGAAATGGCGCAGTTGATGATAGCGCACATCGATAAAAAAAGAAAAGCGCTGGGGATCGACAAGGCCCGGGAAAGAGTGCTCATGGACATGGGTGACAGGCGCGACCTGGAAGCCGCTTAGGTTGCGGAGCACGCAAAGCCGACTCAATTTGATTCGGTGACTGGAAATTGGACCCTTTTGAGTGATGGATTAAGAAGCGAAACCATAGTCGGAGGAAAATACAAAAATGGAGAAATATGTTTGTACGGTTTGTGGCTATGTTTATGAACCCGAGGTAGGAGATCCGGACAATGATGTAGATCCGGGAACTGCGTTTAAAGATCTCCCCGATGAATGGATATGCCCTGTTTGCGGCGCATCCAAAGACCTCTTTGAAAAGGCCTAGAATTCACGGATCGTTTTTGAACGCTCGCATGCCCCCCCGAAGCTGTTCGGGGGGGTTTTTTTTTGACTTCACCGACACCGGCAGACGCAATCCGATGGTTGCAATCCCATTTTGTGTGGTTTAATCTCCCCCAATCATCATTTGACTTGCGTCCACCGTGTCTCTTTTGGACGACGGATTGGACCCATCGCATCCCCCCTGAACGCCGGCGGTATCAGATATGCCACGACGAATCGTTTCGCCCAGCGCCCGCAGCGCACTCATAATTTTTATGAAATACCCTGAAGCAGGACGCGTGAAAACGCGGCTTTCCCGAGAAATTGGGGATGAAAAAGCCCTCTACGTCTACCAAAAACTCGTCCGTCGTACCCTCGGCGTCGCCTCCGATTTCAAACATACCCACGAAAAAATCGACCTGTTTCTCTTTTATGACCCGCCGGAGAGAAAAATACCGTTCATGAAATCATATCCCGGCCCCTGGGAGTTTATTCCGCAAATCGATGGACATTTAGGGCATCGGATGCAGGCCGCTTTTTATCATGTATTTAGAACCGGATATCGCCAAACCGTTCTGATCGGAACCGATATCGCCGATATTGGGGAGCGTGATATCCACGACGCATTTCAAGCGCTGAGTGTGAATCGGGCTGTTTTAGGGCCCGCATTGGACGGGGGCTTCTATTTAATTGGTTTATCTTCTATGGTTGACAGCGTGTTCAATTTCAGTTCCTGGTCAACCCCTTCGGTATTTGAAAGAACCATCGATTGTTTTGAGTCTTCTCACATCAAGGTGGCAACCGTTAACCAGCGGAAAGATATCGATAAAAATCAAGATCTGCAGTGGCTCAGGCACAACGCGGTGTTTCAAGATCAAATATCGATCATCGTACCCTTTCTAAATGAAACAGGAAAGATCGCATCCCTGGTTGATACCCTTGAGGCCGGGCTTTGGCCCGGTGATGAGATCATTCTGGTCAAGGGCGGCCTGCCATCTGAGCGAAAGTCTCAAGGCCTGAGTGCCCACACCGCTCTTTTCTATGCACCCCGAGGGCGAGGCAATCAAATCAACCTCGGTGCGAAAATGGCCCGGAACAACCTATTCTGGTTTCTTCATGCAGACACCTCACCACCTCCCAATTTCGGGTACCACGTCAGAAAGCTCTCAAACGTCCCTGAAGCGGTGTTCGGCTGCTTCGAACTCAGATTCAGGCCTACCAATGTGTATCTGGATCTCATCTCCAGGTGGGCCAACCTTCGAACGAGGCACCTCAAACTCCCCTATGGCGACCAGGGGCTTTTCTGTAAGCGTCGAATTTTCGAAGAATCGGGGGGGTTCAAAAAGCAGTTTCTGATGGAAGATCTGGATTTCGTGAGAAATTGCGGAAAACTGGGAAAGCTCCTGGTTGTGCATCAGTCGATAGGTTCATCTTCTCAAAGGTACTTAACCAAAGGGCTGCTTCGGGCCTCCCTGCTCAATCACTTGATTG
>JAWOGN010000278.1:0-6633 GCA_046496815.1 Desulfatiglandaceae bacterium | reverse complement strand
GGGCCGTTGGGATCTCTTTCAGAAGACCGCAAAGCCCTCCCTCACGCCATGGAACGGCAGCTGGGCCTCAAAACTCATCCCCGGACAGCCCCAGAAGGGAATCGCTGTTGCAACTTGGGTCTTCTCTGCCTTTACCGAGCCGCCTATTTCGGGATTGGGGGCGTTCACCGTGTAGTGTAGAGTTTGTGTTGCGGTCATCTGAAAGAGATCCCAACGGCCCCGATCGCCGTGTTTCAAAAATCTAAATTGATACACCGATTCTACTTCACGAGCATGCCTTTTTGCACTGCATCATCAATAAACTTGACGATATGCTTCCAAATGACCGGGGCACTATATTGGATGTGTTCATTTCTTGCAAGAACTTGATCCCTCCTGATCTGGTGCTTCTTCCATATTTTGCCGTCCGTGCCGTAGTTGTGCAGTATGGGCTGGAAGCAATCGAGGGCATTTGCAAATCGTGATTCCGGGGTTTTTCGATCCTCAAATTCTTCCCGCAAACTGCGAAACGCCTCCGCCTGGTCCGGAGGCAGAATACTGAAAATGCGTTCTGACGCCCGTTTTTCTCGTGCCGCCTGTTTGGCGACCTCCACATCATCGTAACAGTAGGTATCACCGGCATCAATTTCCACAATATCATGAATTAAGAGCATTTTTATCACGCGTAGCAGATCGAAGTCCTTTTCCATCGCATACTCGGACAACAGCAGCGCCATCACGGCCAAATGCCAGGAGTGCTCGGCGGAATTTTCCTGCCGGGAACCGTCCATCAAAATAGTTTGCCGCAAAACCGCCTTTAACTTGTCAATTTCAATCACGAAATCGATCTGCCGCTCCAGCCGGTCCCGTGCCACGGGCTGCCCCTTCTCCTTTTCTTCCCATTCCAGAACGGATTTTTGCGCCAACACCGACCTCCAAAGTTCAGCCTTCTCACAGGCTGGTTCTACCGGACTGTTTGCCGACCGGTTTTGGCTCAGGGGTTGCCCGGAGCCTTACATCCATCGATGGCTTTGGCGATGGTTCGCATGTGGCGCTTTTCCGCCTGAGCAATGGATAGAAAAGCGTCTTTGGTTTCTGTATCAACGGCCTGTTCGGCAATGGTTCGGTGCACGTCAAGCGCCGAATATTCCACATTCAAGGATAACTCCATCAAATTTAAGCAAAGATCGCCCTCGAGGGACTCAACCCGATCGAGCGCAGTCGCCAGACTTTCTCCGCTTTCGATCAGATCGCCCTCAAGTTCTTCAAAAATCGTTTCGAAAGCTTCGAGTTTGCGCCCTCCCTTCTCCAAGTGATGGTAGATGACCCTGGCATGCGCGAACTCCGCCTTCGCCAGTTCCGCAAAGACATGGGAAAAAGGCTCTGAAGGGAACCTTTCCAGAACATGTCCATAGAAGCGCCAGGCACCTTTTTCCAGATCCATCGCTTGCAAAAGGAGTTCCTCATGGGTTTTGGTTTTGTCAAAAGCCTGAAGTCTCGGAAAGTCCCGCAGGGTTTCACCGTTCCATGCAGTCATGCCTCCTGACAGGTTATAGATATCCCCCTGAGCAATTTCGCTGTCCGCGACAAATTCGGCACCCGCCATAGATCGGCTACCGCTACGACAGTAAAAAACCAATTCCCGCTCTTGGGGTATCTCTTGAAGCCTTGATTCCAATTCCGGAAGGGGGATGAGCTTGGCCCCCGGAATATGGGCTTGGCTGTATTCCTCCGGCTGGCGAACATCCAGGAGGATGTAACGGGATTCCCTTTGTTTTTGAATGCGTTTCTTAAGTTCCTCAGGAGTGATATTACGAATCCTTGTGTGTGCCATATTCCTCGTTCCCTTTCTTCTGGTTTAACAGAAAGACCTCTGTCCGAATCGACATCGGGCGCTATCGGAAATCACCCGTATCAGGTGTGTGTTTAATAGCTTTTAGGCTCGCCGTAATGAAAGACGAAGCATGTTTTTGAGATCGCGTCTATTTGACCGGCCCAAGACCGCCGGGCCTGAGCTCAGAGCAATCGGGTACCGTTTATATAGCTCAAGTAGGGTCGGAAAACAACGCATCGTATGAGGGTATGCATCGCCTCATCCAAATATTTTGGAAAGCTCATCCTGATAATAGACCGGCAAAGGCACGCGCTTGCCGTCTTTAATGAGCCGCATCCCTTGTTGCGGATGCGTCATAATACCGATTCGAGTTGCATGAATACCCACTGCCGACAATCGCCCTATCACATCTTCGGAACTCGACGGTGAAGCCGCGATCAAGAGCGAACCGGAAGCAAAGGTGCCGAGGGGATCCACATCGTAAAAGTCGCACATCACCTGTGTCTCCTCACTGATCGGAATGCTGTCATGGTAAACCTCCACGCCCAGATTGCTTGCGGTTGCCATCTCAAATATTCCCGTGGCGATACCCCCTTCCGTCGGGTCGTGCAGCGCATGCACACCTTCCATAGACGCAATAACGTCTGCCTCTCGCACCACACTGATGCCGGGGGTATAGAGGTAGTTTTTTGCCCTTGTAATGAGGTGTGCTTTCAGATGTCCCTTGAGCTCTCTCTCCTTCTCCAGGGCAATGATCGCCGTTGCCTCTATGGCGGAGGTTTTTGTCATAATGAGCGCATCCCCCTCGCATGCCGCTGAGGTGGGTTTCAGGTTGGCCCTTGGAACCTCCCCCAACATCTGCCCGATTATAATGGGATTGTTCACGCTGTGGGTCACCTCCGTATGCCCACCGCAGTATATAATGCCTAAACTCTCGCAACTCACTGAGAGCTGCGAAAACAAGCGCCTTAGCGCTTCAGCGGTGGCGGATGCCGGCATGAGAATTGTCGCCAAGAACCACAGGGGCTTCCCTCCCATCGCAGCGATGTCGTTGGCATTGATGTTTACAGCGTAATGGCCCAGCTCATGGGTGACATGTGTGATGGGATCCGTCTTTGCAACCAGATAGCGGTTGCCCATATCAATAATCGCGGCGTCCTCGCCGATCTCGGCACCGATGAGCACGCGGTTTCCCGTGCCGGTGAAGTCGCTGATTAACGCCTTGAGGAGCTCTGGATCAATCTTTCCAATTTTGAGTCTTGATCCCATCCATTAAACCGTCCTTTGTCCTAAATGCCACGCTCAGGAAGAACCCCTCAGAGAATCCTGAAGCGCTGCATTTACCGAGAGGCTTTTTGGCCGCTTTCTTGAGCCCTTCTTTTTCTACCCTTCTGTCCCACCGGTTATTCATATCGGATCGCTTCCACTGGATTTAACTTCGAAGCGCGCCAGGAAGGATAAAATGTCGCCAAGAAGGACAGGATGACGGCGGAAAGCGACACGATGAGGACATCCCCGAGTTCGACACGAACGGAAAGTGTTGATATAAAATAGACGTCCGAGGGCAGTGTGATGAACTTGTATTTTGATATGAAATAGCAAACGCCTAAACCCGCCAAGAGTCCGGACAGCGTCCCCACGATGCCCACCAGGATTCCCTGGAGCATGAATATGGACATAATCCTTCCGGCAGAGGTGCCCATGGCTCTGAGGATTGCGATATCCTTGGTCTTTTCCATGACGACCATCACAAGGGTCCCGATGATGCTTAACGCCCCGACCATCACGATCATACTCAAAATTACCAAAAGAGTGACTTTTTGCAACTCCAGCATGGAAAAAAGGTTCCTGTTTATCAGTTTCCAATCCCGCGTCCAATACGGATAATCCAGTTCCTCTCTGACTGCTTTTGCAATCTCGTCCGCCTTGTATATGTCCTTGACCTTGACCTCAAGGCCGGTCACCCGATCCCCAAGCCCCAGAAAATCCTGGGACGCTTTCAAGGAAATAAAGGCCATCGAAGCGTCATAATCAAACATCCCGGAATCAAAGAGGGCGACAACCTTGTAATTTCTTGTGTTCGGCACCATCGTGGCGGGTGTAGACCCTTCTTTCGGGTATACCACAGTGAGCGTATCGCCCGGACGGGCGTCAATCTTTTTGGAAAGTTCACTGCCGATAATAATGCCCGGCAATTCACCGGTGACACGCTGCAGAGATGCCGGCGAGCCCATGGTTATCATGGATTCAATGCCCAGCACCTCAAAGACACTCTTTGGATCCACGCCCCTCAAAACCGCCATCGAAGCGTTTCCTGAATGGTTCACCATGGCCTGGCTGTAAATAAAAGGCGTTGATGCAATTACGCCTTCCACGGAGTTGACCCGCGCCGCCACCTTTTCGTAATCGCTGAAAGCACCCTTGTAGTTAAGTACCAAAAGATGGGAGTTCACTCCCAGAATTTTATCGATCAGGTCCTCTCTGAAACCATTCATCACGGAAAGCACGACGACCAGTGCCGTCACACCGACCATCACACTTAATACCGAGATTACGGTTATCACGGAGATGAATGCTTGCTTTCGCTTGGCCCTCAGATATCTCCAAGCAACGAATACTTCGAAATGCATGTGACGACCATTCCTGTCCGAAGTGCTAAAAAAAAGGATTTTTGGTATCACTTTAGCGCGCTGAAAATCCCCAATATGGAAAAAGGGGGCCGTTGGGATCTCTTTGAGAAGGCTGCAAATGCTTCCCGCATCCCATAAAACGGCAGCGAAGCCTTAAAATTCATCCAGGACAGCCCCAGAGGAATATCTCTTGCGCACCTGAGGTCTTCTCTGCCTGCACCGTGCCCCTTATTTCGGGTATGGGGGCGTTCTACGTGTAGTGTAGAGTTTGTGTTGCAGCCTTCTCAAAGAGATCCCAACGGCCCCCAGCCCACGATTTCAAAGCGCTAAATTCATACGATTTCTGATGAAGGGTCAAGAATATGCTCCCATACGCCCTTCGGTTCACAACCAGCCTATCGGCAGGGCTACAGTAGATCCGCTTCCTCCAAGATTTTCGTGAGATCATTTATTTGCGGGGCTTCTAGCGGTAGCAAGGGCGGTCGAACCGGACCCCCATACATGCCGATGAGATCCAGTGCGGTTTTAAGCCCCGCGATTCCGTATTGAGAGGTAACCGCAGCATTGGCAGGAATGAGTCTTAACTGAATCTCTTTTGCTTTTCTCAGGTCTCCTTTTTCGAAGCTGAGGACAATTTCATCCACGAGATGCGGTGCCACGGAAGCCAGAGCCATCACTCCGCCGACGGCGCCCACGGTCAAGGCCGGAAGCAAAAAGTTGCCGGAACCCGCCAGCACTTGAAATGTATTGCCCACACGACCCACAATTTGCCCGATTTTTCCCACATTCCCGGAGCTCTCTTTGAGACCGACGATTCCGGGATGCCCGGCGAGCTCAATGATGATTTCCGCGCTCAGGTCAATTCCCGTAAAGGCAGGCACGTTATAAAGAATAATCGGGATGGGTGACCGATCGGCAATCATGGTATAATGCGTCACCAGCGCCCGACGGTCCATCCGTGGCTTATAGTAATGGGGTGTGACGATCATGGCTGCGTTTGCCCCGAGGCCGGCAGCCTTTTCCGTAAGTTCGAGCGTCTCCACGCTGGATTCACACCCGGTCCCGGCAAGGAAAAGACGATCGCTACCGATCACTTCCCCGGCCGTCTTCCAGGTTTCTATTTTTTCTGTGTCTTTCATGAGAACGGCTTCACCGTTGGATCCCAAAACCGCAAAACCGCTTAAGGGTGTCTTCAGCCATTTCTCTAAATTGGAAGCCAAATGATCGCAATCCACCCTTCCCCGTGCATCAAAAGGGGTGGGAATCGGTGGAAAACACCCTTTCAAAGAAATATCATTCTCCATACGGCTCTCCTTTGCCGGAAAAATTTCTCTTTGGATGTGGGTAAGTTAGGGGAAACTCATCACGCTGTCAAAAAGAAAACGGTTACACGGGGATTTGACCCACCCTGATTGATAAATTGTGAAGGCTATCAAAAATCGGACCTCGACGTTTCCCCTTACCATTTTTGTCGTGTCCTTGACAGCGTCCCGTCTTATTCTTAATTTAGATTTTAAACACATGATAAACGTTTAAATATATGAAAATTATGATTTGACAAACACTTTACGCTGAACTTTATTCTAAAGATCTATGAAAGGAGATGAAGCATGCCGACACTCAAAGGATCCAAGACCGAGCAAAATTTGTTAGCCGCATTCGCCGGGGAGTCACAGGCGCGTAACCGGTATACATTTGCCGCCGGTATCGCGAAAAAAGAGGGATTTGAACAAATCAGCGGCATTTTCCTGGAAACGGCCGATAATGAAAAAGAACACGCCAAATTATTTTACCGTCAGCTTGAAGGCGGCGAGGCCACCATTACAGCCGGCTATCCGGCGGGCGTTCCCGGTGATACGCTGGCCCAGTTGCAGGCGGCTGCCGCAGGCGAAAAGCTTGAATGGACCACACTGTATACCGGGTTCTCTGATATCGCCAATCAAGAGGGTTTCAAAGAAGCCGCCCAGGTCTTTACCCAGGTTGCGGAAGTCGAGCAGTGGCATGAACGGCGCTACAACAAACTCATTGAAGCAGTCAAGGGCGGCACGCTTTTCAAAAAACCCGAAAAGGCCCTTTGGAAATGCCGAAATTGCGGGCGCGTTATCGAATCGGCAGAAGCGCCGGCCATGTGCCCGACCTGTCAGCACCCGAAAGCCTATTTCGAGCTCTTGGCGGAGAACTACTGACCAA